>JANNHC010000148.1:0-19842 GCA_031404215.1 Acidobacteriota bacterium | reverse complement strand
GGTCGCGGGCACGGATGTCAGATCGTGGGTATGCATGGTCAGGTTGTGAGGCCCGGGCAATCAGCAATCATCGGTCCCCGATCTGGGAACTGGAAGCTGGAGGCGACAGTGTCTTCACCTGGGCGGCATGGCCTTGAACGTGTTCTCGATGTTCTCGAGCAGGGCGAGCGTCGAGCGCACGCCCGCCTCGATGTAGCGCTCCCCCGCCTCGGCAGACGACTTGCGGGCGTCGCCCCACGTGCCGGATTTCGTCGCCCAATACACCGAGCCTGGCGCGGTGAAGAAGAACGCGGTGTGCACCGGACCGATGGGAACGGTGTAGTTGGGAAACGGCGGGAACTCGGCGTTTGCGCGTTCGAGATCCACGAGATTCGGGTTGATCGCCATGACGGCCGATGTTTCGGCCAGGTTGGCGTGCAGCCCGTTTTTCAAGCCGGAAAACTCGTCGATTTCCCCCGCCGTGAGCGCGTCCCAGTAATTCACGGGAAAGGCTTTCACATCTTTCGACATCTTGTCCGCGGCGTTCGCGCAGGCATAGGCAATGGCGTAGGTGTTGTCGTAGTGCCCGTTCAAAAAGATGATGCGCTTGAAGCCTGACGTCGCAAACGCGACGCACAGGTCCTCGACGAGCGCCATGAACGTCGGGATGCGTATGTGGACGAGGCCCGTGAAGCCGACGTGCGGGTACGAAAGCGCATAGTTGATGGGCGGCGCGACGACGGCGCCGATCGTCGGGGCGATTCTCCGCGCGATCTCCGTTGGAATGAGCACGTCGGTGAGGAGCGGCGCATGCGGCCCGTGCTGCTCCGTTGCGCCCGTTGGAACGATCACCGTATGATGCGTCTTGAGAAAGGCCTCGACTTCGGGGTTGGTCATCTCGCCGAGGAACACGGTCGGTGGCTTCATCAGTCCTCCAGGTATCCTTGCCATGAGCGAACAGCATAAGCGGGAAGAAGCTAATACCACGGTTTCCGGGGTCTCGCGACGCGAGTTTGTCACCACGGTGGCCGGCGCCGCCGGGGCGTTCATGATCGTGCCGCGTCATGTGCTGGGCCGGGGGTTCCAGGCGCCCAGCGATACGGTCAACATCGCCGTCGTCGGCATCGGCGGCATGGGGGCCGTCAACGCCCAGGCGGTGATGAGCCAGAACATCACCGCGATTTGCGACTGCGATCTGGGCCTGCTGGACGGCAAGCTGGCGCAGTGGTCGCGTGCGCAGCGCCCCTCCGGCCGTCAGCCACCTCCGGCCGCCGCCAATCCGTTCACGGCATGGCCACGGTCGAAGGCACAGCTGGCCGCCGACGCGCGCTGGCCGGCGGACGACCCGTACGACCGCCTTCAGAAGTTCGCCAAGGACCAGATCCCCCGGTTGAAGAAGTACCAGGATTACCGGGAGATGCTCGACAAGCAGAAAGACATCGACGCGGTCATCGTGGCCACGCCGGACCACATGCACGCCATCATCGCCTCGGCGTCGATGGATGCCGGCAAACACGTGTACGTGCAGAAACCGCTGTGCTGGTCGGTGCACGAAGCGCGGCACCTGGCGAAGAAGGCGGCAACGACAAAGGTTGTCACGCAGATGGGGAACCAGCGTCACTCGCTCGACGATGAGCGGCGGGGCGTGGAGTACATCCTGGCGGGCGCGATTGGCGAGGTGCGCGACGTGCACGTGTGGACGAACCGTCCGTGGGGCTTCTGGCCGCAGGGGATTCCCCGTCCCGCAGCCGCGGCGCCGAACGCGCAGCTGGGATGGGACGACCGCGCCGTCGCCCAGCGCCTGGCGGCGGCGATGAAGGGGGACTACCCGGTCCCGGCGGGATTGAACTGGGACTTGTTCCTCGGCGTGGCGCCGATGGTGGAGTACCACCCCGTGTATCACCCCTTCAACTGGCGCGGCTGGGTGGACTGGGGCCAGGGGGCGCTCGGCGACATGGGGGCTCACCTGATTGACTTCCCGATGTGGGCGCTCAAGCTCGGCCTCCCGACGGTGATTGAAACCGAATCGACGCCGTTCAACGGCGCCACTTACCCGGACGCGACCACCACGCGTTACGAATTCCCGAAACGCGGGAACCTTCCGCCGGTCACGCTGGCGTGGTACGACGGCGGCCTGATGCCGTCAGACCCTCCGGAGCTCGAAGGCGGCAAGCTGAACCCCGGAGGGGGTATTCTTTACGTGGGCAAGAAGGGCAAGCTGCTCCAGGAGGGCTCGGCGCCGCCCCGGCTGCTGCCCGCGTCGCGTCACAATTCGTACGGTCCGCCGAAGGAGCGGCTCACGCGTGTGCCGCACGAGGAACACGAGATGAACTGGATCAACACGATCAAGGGCAAAGATCAGATTTCCTGCCCCTTCGACTACGCGTCCACTCTGACAGAGACCATGCTGCTGGGCATCGCGTCGCTGCGCGCGAACTCGAAGCTGTATTACGACGCGGCGAACATGCGGGTCACCAACAACGCGGCGGCCAACCAATTCCTCACGCGCGAATATCGCCAAGGATGGAGCTTATAGGGCGCCGATCAGTACGTGAGCTTGACGAGCGACACGCCCTGGCGCGGAAGTGAAAACGTCAGGCGAAGAGTTCCGGCCCGAACGCGCACGCGCTCGGGCGGTCTGAACGGCTGCAGCTTCCCCGCCTTCTCGAGCTGCGCGCGCTGCGCGGGCGTCGGCGGCTGCGGCGACCCCATCTTCTTCCATGCCTCGTACGCGTTGCTGTGCTCCTGGTCCACCCGCATGTGCGTCAGCGTGGCTTGCCCGTCCGGCGCGCCCTCGATCGTCAGGTCCACACCAGCGGCAGGCGCGGCGAGATCGTCGTCGTGGTAATTCCACACGAGGACGGCAATCGTTCGCGCGCTGCGGGCAGCGAGTGCGTTGATGTCGGGTCGCTCCCGCACACCGGCGTCGCGAATCGCCTCCAGCGGGCCTGCGCCGCTGCTCTTCACGGTGAGCCGATGACCCGTCATCTGGCCAAGCATGCGGAAGACGTTGAGGACCGGCTTGTCGATGCCGTTGGTAGCCAGATCGCGAAAGCCGGCGAAATACGGCTGGTCCTCGAATTCGAACGCCCACGTGACCGAGCCTCGCAGATTCACCGCGTGCAGGTCTGCCAGTTCGTAGGTGCGGGCGATCTGCGCGGCCGTGTAGCTCGAGTACATCGTGCCGTTTCGGTAGGCGTTTTCAGGATTGGTCGCAACCGAGCACGCGGCACACCCTTCCGGATCGGATTCGCCGAGGATGATCGGCCGGTTCTTCAGTTCGGGAAACGACGCGACAATCCGAAATCCGTTGTCGATCGCGCGCAGCTGATTGCTGATGCCCATGCGCACGTGGCCATCCACCACGCGCGGAGATCCCTTGGCGTGGAAGGTGATGTAGTCGAGCGGCGAGCCCGTCTTGCCGGTGGCGAAGTTCGTGCCGCGCAAACAGTGTTCGATGAAGTCGCGAAGAATCTGCTGCGTGCGGGCGCCGTTGGGGCCGGTGACCTCCGGCCCGCCTATGCGCGCTGACGGTAGCGCACGCTTGAGCCCGTCCGCGGCATAGTCGTAGAGCTTCTGGAACTCCACAGGCGTTCCACGCCAGTAGCCGATGTCGGGCTCGTTCCACACTTCCCAGATCCACGTATCGACCTCGCGCTGCCCATATCGCTGCAACACGTGACGCCCCAGCTGATACACGAGTTCCCGCCACTTGTCGTAGTCCTTTGGCGGATACGCCCAGCCGGTGTAAATGCGGTTGTAGTCCAGCCCGGGCTTCCAGTCGTGCTTGTAAGGAGTCGGATTGGACGACAGCGCTTCCGGCATGAAGCCGATCTGGAGGAACGGCCGCATTTTCCGTTCGGTATACGTATCCAGGATTCGATCGAGGATCGTCCAGTCATAACGGGGACGGCCGGACGCGTCCTCCGTGTACGCATTGGTCGAGCCCCACTTCAGCGCCGGGGTTCCATCGCCGGTCGTCAGGAGGTTATGGGCGCGCACATACACAGGCGCCGGGCTGAGGGCCGCCAGCTCGGACAGAAGCTTTCGGCCATCCTTCATGTAGGTGTAGTTCGGCTCGTCGTAGCCGAAGAACGCCCACATCGGCGACATCGGCCCCTTCGGCGCGCCGGCGTCGACATGGATGGTGACTCGATCGGCTTGCGCCCCCGTCCCCACGACGGAGACCATGCACACGATCGAGAGAGACACGACGACGGGCCAGGTTTTCACGTAGCCGATTGTATGCGAGGCCCCCGAACCTTGTACCCTGAGCCCTGTACCCTGATGAGCCCTTTAAGTCCCGATCTCGGCCAGCAGCGGCAGGTGGTCAGAGGCGGCCCGCGCGGCCGGGTGGGACACGACCTCGCATGAATGAACGCGGTCGGTAAAGCCGGCGGGGGTAAACAGGTAATCCAGGCGCACATGTGGCGCCCAGGTCGGAAACGTATAGCCCGGATCCGCGGCGTGCAGACCACGGTAAACGTCGGTGTATCCCGCATCGAGGACACGCTGAATCGTGCGCCACCGAATCCTCCCACCGCTCAGCCATACGAGCGCTCGCAGACGATGAGGAAGCTGCTTCAAATCGAGGAGGTCGCCGGGGGCGAGGGTGTTGAAATCCCCCGTGAGCACGTGAAACCCGTGTTGACGGCGGGCGATGCTCGCCAGGAGCGCGCGCAGTTCGATGACGCGATGACGCTCGGTCCACGCGGAGTACAGGGCGCTCAGGTGCACGCCGAAGATCCGCAGCTCGCCCTCGCCCGGATGGATTTCCAGAAACGCATGCCGCGAGAACCGCGGATGGTGCCATTCGAAATGACGCACCTTCTGCCGGCTCATGAACGCCAGCGACTCCCGTCTGGTCGAAGCCCACTGGGCCATCCCCGTTTGGGCAGCGAGGCGCTCGATCACCGCCGGCGTGGTGGCCTCCTGGAACACGACGACATCGGGGCGCGCGGCGGCAATCACAGTACAGAGCTGTTCCTCCTTCCCGGCGCCTCCGCGGCAGATGTTGTAGCTGAGCACGCGCAACGGCGCGTCAGGCGTCTTCAGGCTTGCCCTCCTCAGATTTATCAATCAGCAGCAAATAGGGCTGGCCGCCAAGCTCTCCCCGGAGGTACAGGACAAGGTCGCGCGAGCCCTGGATATTGACGGGACGCTTCACCATCGCCACGAGCCGCTCGCGCAATGGCACCAGATCGGGCGCGATGTCCGGATCCTCCTCGCTCAGCGGACGAGAATGAATGCCGGGAACCCAGAACCCGGTCACTTTGTACAAGCCGATCACCTCGTCGCCGCCGACGAGCGTTAGATCGAGATCGCTTGTGCCCATTCCGTCGGCATCGAAGGGCGCGCCATCCTTCCAGCGACATCCTGTCACGGCGCTGCCGCGCAAGACTACGCCGGTCCCGGTTGGAATGGATCGGCGCACACACTCTACGAACTCGTCGAACTTGTCCCGACTTCCGCCGAATGCGAGGCGGATGACGTTCTCGCGTTTCTGCTCGGTGGTGAGCTCTGCAGTTGTGGAACCGCTCTCGTCCTTCAGCATGGGCCGACCTCCGCCTGGAGTCTCTGCAACGGTGCTGCCGGATCTGGACCAACGCCTGGAGCCGGGAGCCCAAAGTCTAAGAGATCTGAGCGATCCGCTTGCAATCCGATTCGCGCGACAGTATGGTTTTGGACACCTGAACCGATTCTCGTACCCGGGAGGACGCTCGATGGCCCAGGCCGTATGGCCCTTGACCCAGCGCAAATTCGGGGAAACAACTCGTCGTGATTCGTGGTGGCTTCAGCCCCTGCTCGTGTTCCTGGCACTGTCCACGTTCGTCGTCTACTCCACATGGGCAGCCTTTCAGGGCAATCACTTCGAATACGGTCCGTACCTGTCGCCGTTTTACTCGCCGCTACTGTTTGGCGACAGCCCCCATGCGTGGCTCGGTCCAAATCCGACGTGGTGGCCCGCCGCGCTGCCGTTTTCCGCCGCCCTCCTGATCCTGTGGGCGCCCGGAGGCTTCAGGTTCACCTGCTACTACTATCGCGGCGCCTACTACAAGGCCTTCTGGGCCGACCCGCCCGCCTGCACCGTGGGCGAGCCGCGCAAGAAGTATCTCGGTGAACGCTCGTTTCCGCTCGTGCTGCAAAACGTCCACCGCTACTTCCTCTACCTCGGCCTGATCTTCATCTGCATCCTGCTGGCCGACGCGGTCAAATCGTTCTGGTTCACCGACGCGTCGGGTGCCGGGCACGTCGGCATCGGCATCGGCAGCCTGGTCCTGACCGCCAATGCGCTGCTGCTTGCGGGCTATACCCTGAGCTGTCACTCGCTGCGCCACCTCATCGGCGGCGGGCGCGACGAGATCTCCACCTCCCGGACGCTCTGGTCCTGCTATTCATGCGTGTCCGGCCTCAATCGCCGTCATCAAGTGTTCGCCTGGTTGAGCCTGTGCTCGGTCGGCCTCGCCGATCTGTACGTCCGGTTGTGCTCCATGGGCCTCTGGACCGACTACCGACTTTTGTAACCTCATTGCCCCGAACAGAAACCCTGTAGAACCCTGCGCGCTGACCCTCCCAGAACCGTGTCGAACTCAGCAGAACCCTGTAGAACCCCTATTTCGAGCGATGGATTTTGAAACCCACAACTACGACGTTCTCGTCATAGGCGCCGGCGGCGCGGGCCTGCGCGCCGCGATCGAAGCGTCCGCCGCGGGCGTCAAAGTCGGCCTGATCTGCAAGTCCTTACTGGGCAAGGCGCACACCGTCATGGCGGAAGGGGGCGTGGCCGCTGCACTCGCGAACGTGGACGATCGCGACAGCTGGAAAGTCCACTTCGCCGACACGATGCGGGGCGGCCAATACGTCAACAACTGGCGCATGGCGGAACTCCACGCGAAGGAAGCGCCCGATCGGGTGCGGGAACTGGAAGCCTGGGGCGCCGTGTTCGACCGTACCGCAGACGGCAGGATCCTGCAGCGCAACTTCGGCGGGCACCGCTACCCTCGTCTCGCGCATGTCGGCGATCGCACAGGACTCGAGCTCATACGCACCCTCCAGGATCAGGGTGTCCATCGCGGCATCGACGTCCACATGGAATTTACGGTCACGCGATTGCTCACGAGCGATGGCCGCGCGTCCGGCGCCGTCGGGTACGAGCGGGAGCGGGGCCGTTTCAAGGTATTCGTGGCCAGCGCCGTCGTGCTCGCCACCGGTGGCGCCGGGCGCGCCTACAAGATCACCAGCAACAGCTGGGAGGGCACCGGCGACGGCCACTCGTTGGCCTACGACGCCGGCGCTGACCTGATGGACATGGAGTTCATCCAGTTTCATCCGACGGGCATGATCTGGCCGCCCAGCGTGCAGGGCATCCTGGTCACGGAAGGCGTCCGGGGCGAAGGAGGGATCCTCCTCAACAGCGAAGGCCGCCGTTTCATGTTCGACTCCATTCCCGACAACTATCGCAGCCAGACGGCCGACAACGAAGACGAGGGCTGGCGCTACACGCAGGGAGACAAGAACGCGCGCCGGCCGCCGGAACTGCTGACGCGCGACCACGTGGCCCGCTGCATCATGCGCGAGGTCAAGGCCGGACGTGGCAGCCCGCGCGGCGGCGTGTTCCTCGACATCGCGTGGATAAAGCAACGGCTCCCCAACGCGGAATCGCACATCCGGCGCAAGCTGCCGAGCATGTACCACCAGTTCAAGGAGCTCGCCGACATCGACATCACGAAGGAGCCGATGGAGATCGGTCCGACGACGCACTACATCATGGGGGGCGTGCGCGTGGACGGCGACACGCAGATGTCGAGCGTGCCCGGATTGTTTGCCGCAGGCGAATGCGCGGCGGGGATCAACGGCGCCAACCGGCTGGGAGGGAACTCCTTGTCCGACCTGCTGGTGTTCGGCAGGCGCGCCGGCGAACACGCGGCGCAATTCGCGCGGCAGCACAAGGCCGTGGCAATCGACAACACTCTTGTCCGGACGGCCGCGGACGAGGCGGTGAAGCCGTTCGACAATGCGCAGGCGGGCGGCGAGAATCCCTATGGCGTGCAGGCCGCGCTTCAGGACATGATGCAGAGCCTCGTCGGCATCGTCCGCACCGAGGCAGAGATGCAGCAGGCACTCGTCGAACTGGCGACGCTGAAGGCCCGTGCCGGCAAGGCGGCGGTCACGGGCCACCGCGAGTACAACCCGGGCTGGCACACGGCCATCGACCTGCGGCACCTGCTCTCCGTGTCGGAGGCGATTACCCGGTCCGCCATCGAGCGAAAGGAGAGCCGCGGCGGCCACTTCCGCGAGGATTTTCCGGACAAGGTCGTGGAGTACGAGTCGTTCAACATCGTCACGAGGAAGACGGCCGACGGGTCCATGGCCGTGAGCCGCGTGCCAATCGCCCCGATGCCGGCGGAGCTCAGGAAGATCATCGAGGATCAACAAACATGAGCAGCGCGACCTTCAAGATCTGGCGGAGTGAATCCGCAGATGGCGGCGGGTTTCGGGACTACACCGTGACCCTCGTACCCGGCATGGTCGTGCTCGATGCCGTCCACCAGATCCAGGCCACTCAGGCCCCGGACCTTGCCGTGCGCTGGAACTGCAAGGCCGGCAAATGCGGGTCGTGCTCGGCGGAAATCAACGGCAGCCCCAAGCTGATGTGCATGACGCGCCTCAGCACGCTGGCGATGAAGGAGCCCGTCACCGTTGAGCCGATGCGCGCGTTCCCGCTCATCCGGGATCTCGTGACCGACGTGTCGTGGAATTTCCGGGTCAAGCAGACGATTACGCCGTTTACCCCGAGGCCGGCGGACGCGCCGGACGGCACCTGGCGCATGCGGCAGGCCGATGTCGATCGCGTCCAGGAATTCCGCAAGTGCATCGAGTGCTTTCTGTGCCAGGACGTCTGTCACGTCCTGCGCGACCACAAGATGCACGACCAGTTCGTCGGCCCGCGTTTTCTGACCTATGCCGCCGCGCTCGAAATGAACCCGCTCGACGCCGCCGACCGCCTGCCGGCGCTCAAGGATCGGCACGGCATCGGGTACTGCAACATCACGCGGTGCTGTACGAAAGTCTGCCCGGAGCACATTGGCATCACCGAGAACGCGATCATTCCGCTCAAGGAGCGTGTCGTCGATCAGTTTTACGATCCCGTCAAGAAACTGCTGCGCGTGTTTCGCACGTGAGGTGTTTGATGGACAGGTTCATCCTGAAGCCCATGTCGAAGGACGCGGTACCGTCCGCGCTCCTCAAGGCCGAGCGCTATCGCCTGCTGAACGAGCCGGGAGCTGCCGAGAGCATCTGCCTGGACGTGCTCCAGGTCGATCCGCACAACGAGGACGCGCGGGTCATGCTGCTGCTCGCCCTCACCGATCAGTTTCCGCACGACTCGTCTTCGAAGACCGTCTCGCGCGCCAGCGAGTTCGCGGCCAGCCTCGGCAACGAATACGATCGCGCCTACTACTCGGGCATCGTCCGCGAACGGCGCGCAAAGGCCGTCCTCGAACGGGATCGCCTGGGCGCGACAACCGTCGCCATCGAGTGGCTTCGAGAGGCCATGACCTCCTACGAACGCGCCGAGGCCATTCGCCCCGTCCACAACGACGATGCCCTGCTCCGCTGGAACGCGTGCGCCCGTCTGCTGATGGCGCTGCCCGAGCCCGCCCCGGACGTCCACGCCCCCGAGCCGCTGCAACTGGAGTAGCGGCGAACTGCTAAGATCGCGCAGGATCTCTCCTGCTGTCTTTCTCCCGTGGGATCTCGAGGACGAATAGTGCCCGCAACCGTGCGTAGTCTCGAAGTATGGAAATTCGGCGGCGCCTCGCTGGCGGACGCGGGCGCGATCCGGAGGGCGGCGGCTCTCATCGCGGCTCACCGGGGCCCTCTGGTGGTCGTGGCGTCCGCACTGGGTGGCATTACGGATCTCCTCCTCGGTGGTGCACACGGCGCCGCCTCGGGAAACCGTGACGACGCCGCGGGACTCGCGTCAACCTTTCTGCGCCGCCACCGCCAGGCCGCGAAGGACCTCATACCGGCCGGCGCCGCACGGCGCACCCTTCTGGCAACGATCGATGCCGCGGCCCGGGAGTTTCGCGACCTTTGTGGCGCCGTGGCGGTGCTCGGCCACCTCGAGCCACGGACGACGGACCTGCTGGTTTCGCGCGGCGAGCGCATGTCCGCGGCCTTGCTGGCGGCAGCGGTCGGTCGAGCAGGACGCCGATCGGTGTACATCGAGGCTACCGAGTTCGTCGCCACGGATGGCCATCACGGAAGCGCCGCGCCGGATCTCCCCGAAACGGCCCGGCGCGCGCGCCGCGTCCTCCGGCCACCGGTTAGCCGGGGGGTCGTCGCGGTCGTTCCGGGCTTCATCGGTCGCGCGCCGGACGGGAGCGTCACGACGCTTGGACGCGGAGGATCGGATCTCACCGCCACGCTGCTCGCGCGGTCGCTCGGCGCACCGCGCGTGGTGTTATGGAAGGATGTGCCGGGGATACTCACCGCCGATCCCAGGCTGGTTCCGGATGCCCGCCTGCTTCCGCGCCTGCATCATCGCGAAGCGGCCGAGGTGGCGCACTACGGTGCGAAGGTGCTGCATCCTCGCGCGCTCATTCCGATCGCGGGCAGCCGCACGGTTCTGCACGTCCGGTCGTTCCTGGATCCCTCGTCGCCCGGCACGGAAGTGTCGGCGAAGCGCGCGCTGGAAGAGTATCCGGTCAAGGCGGTCGCCATCGTGCAGGGACAGGCGATCATCAATGTCGCCGGGAAGGGCATGGTGGGCGTCCATGGCATCGCCGCGCGCACGTTTGCGGCCGTGGACGCCGAGCGCTTGTCGGTCTCGACGATTTTCCAGGCCTCGTCTGAGAGCTCGATCGGCTTTACCGTTCCCGAGGCCGAGGCCGCACGCGGAGTCAACGCGGTGCGCCGGGCGTTTCGCGAGGAGCTGGCCAGCGGTGTGATCGACAACGTCAGCGCCAGGCCCGGCATCGCCGTCGTGGCGGTGGTCGGCGACGGCATGGCCGGCGCGCCCGGTATCGCGGCGCGGGTGTTTTCAGCGCTTGCATCGCGAGGCCTGAACGTCGTCGCGATCGCCCAGGGATCGTCGGAGCGGAACATTTCGTTCGCCGTCAACGCCGGTGATGCCGGGGAGGCGGCGCGGTCGATTCATGCCGCGTTCCAGCTCGCAAAGATCGGGGGCGGGCGCCCGTTGTCGGCGCCGCGCACCGACGCCGTCCTGCTCGGGTTCGGCCGCGTCGGCCGCGCCCTTGCGGATCATCTCGCCGCGGCACACAGCGGCTCAGGCGTCAGGATCATCGGGGTGCTGGATCGGTCGGGATACGTCTTCGAACCGCGCGGCCTCTCGCGCCGGCGGCTCGCCGTGCTGAGCCGCGGGAAGTCTGACGGCTCGGACATCGCGGCCCTCGGAGGGCTACGCGCGGCGCCCGGCGAGGCCCTCGCCACCATTGCGAGTCACGCGATGTCCAGGCCGGTGATTGTGGACGTGACGAGCGCCGACACCGCCGATCTGCTGCGTGCCGCGATCGGATTCGGCTTTGACGTCGTGCTCGCCAACAAGAAGCCGCTGACGCGGTCGTGGACGGAGTACGAACGACTGATCTCGGCGTGTGCTTCAGGCGGCCCGCGCTTGAAGTACGAGGCGACGGTGGGGGCCGGCCTGCCGATCATCGACACGTGGCAGAAGCTCGTCGAGACGGGCGATCGCGTGTTGAAGATCGAAGGGTGCGTGAGCGGAACGCTGATGCACATCGCGTCGGCGGTCTCGGCGGGACGGCCCTTCTCAGAGGCCGTCCGCGAGGCAGTCGATCGCGGCTTCGCCGAGCCGGATCCGCGCGATGATCTCTCCGGCGCGGATGCGGCGCGGAAGGCCTTGATCCTGGCGAGGCTGCTCGGTTACCGCGGCCCGTCGCCCAAGCCGGACGATCTCGTGCCCCGCGCGCTGAAAGGCATTTCGCTCGCCCAGTTCATGAAGAAACTGCCGCAACTCGACGCGGTCTGGGCCATGCGCGCGCAACGCGAGGCGGCACGCGGCCGCGTGCTCCGGTACGTCGTGACGGCGACGGCACGATCGGTATCCGCGCGGCTGATATCGGTGGATGCCTCGAGTCCCATCGGCGCGCTCACCGGCACGAGGAACCTGGTCGCCTTCACCACGCGGCGCTATCGCACGGAGCCGCTCGTCATCAGCGGCCCCGGCGCCGGCGCGGAGGTCACCGCGGCCGGCATCCTGAACGACATCTATGCCCTCGCGCCCCGCTGAGTCACGGCGGCCGGAGATCACACAGTCAATTCCACCACGGGCGGGCCCGGTACGGCGATGAAAGCGTCCGCATGCCAGGCGCGCGCGAAGGCGTCGGCGCGATCGCGTTCGACGAGCGCCCAGACGCTGCCGCCGAAGCCGGCGCCGAAACTGGACGACGCGAACGCTCCCAGATTGCGCGCGGCCTGAGCCAGCGCGCGCGTTTCGGAAATCTGGTTGCCGAGGAGCGTCTCGGCCTCTCGCTGCGAGTCGTCGGCCAGTCGTCCGAGCCCCTCGGCATCGGTGTTTCGAAAGGCGTCGAGGGCGTCCGGGATCCGCGCGTCCTCCCGGATGAAATGATTCAGGCGCCTCTCCAGGGCGTCGCGCGTCCAGCCCGGAGTGTTCGAGGCGCGTACCGCGCCTCGCAGCTGCTCGGCCGCCGCGGGTGACGTGCGCGCATTCGGCGCGCCGGACACGCCCAACGCATCGCCGAGCGAGACCGCCGCTGACGATGAACTCCGGTTCCACAGATCGAGGAGCACCCGTGTCCCGCTGGAAAGCCGGTTGTACGACTCTTGGGCCGCGCCAGTTTTCTGCGCAACGACGCCGCACGGGCTCAGGACGAACCGCCATCGCTCCGGAACGGGAGCCACTCCGATCGCGCGCATCGGGACGAATGCAAACGCGGACAACCGTCCCGGCGAGCCGGTCAGGATGGCGGCATGGTCCTCGCTCCCCCCGTGCGTACCGACTCCCGCGTCACCCGGCAAACTTCCGAACGAGCGGCCGTTCTCGATGCAGGCGTAATAGCCGGCGACGTCGCTCGGTCCGGTGATATTTTCCAGCCATTCGGGCCGGCTCTCGATCCGCGCCACGCGCACCAGCGCGGTCGCGATTCCAATCACGAGCGCGCTCGAGCTGCTCATCCCGGCGGCCCTCGGGAGATCGCTTGCGATCACGATGTCGGCGCCCAGCGAGGCGCCGGGAAAGTTTCGGGCAATGCGACGCGCGACGACATCGACGTAGTGACGCCAGCCCGACAAGGGAGGCGACGTGGAGGGCCGCGGTGCCGCCTCAAACGACCCGTCCTGCATGCGCCGGGCGTCAGCGACCTGAAGCGTACCGTCGGATCGAGGACGCGCGAGGACCGCAAAGCCGCGCGGCACGGCGCATACCAGTGTTCGACCGCCCGCATAATCCGTGTGTTTGCCGAAGGCTTCCAGGCGGCCGGGAACCCACCACGCGTGGAGTGGGGCCCGCGCCTCAGCCGTCCTCTTCGGGATGTGCCCCAGCCGGGACAGCACGAGATCGAAAAGCGAGGCGCGCGCGGCAAGCTCGCCCGGATCGAGGCCTCGTTCGACAAGCGACGCCGCAAGCGTGGCGCCTGTCATGGGCGCGGAGTGAGACCCGTCAGGCGGCGGGCGACGTCGGCCGCATCCGCGCGCGTGGATAGATCAAGGACGGGACCGCGCGCGGGAAACGTCCTGAACGGTACACCGCGTCGCATCGCGAGTTCCACGGCATCCGGGATCTCGAATTCTCCCCGGGCCGACAAGGACACATCCCGCAACGGCTGGAAGATTCGGTCGTCGAACCGCCAGCAATTCATGCTGATACAGTGTTTCCGCCCTGAGGCAGGAGCCCCACCAGGCGGAAGAGCCGCCGGCTTCTCGACGATGGCGCTCAGATAACCTCGGCCGTCCACCTGGAGAAACGCGAAATCGCGAAGGCGCTCCGGCGTAATGTTGCTCGACCTGGTCAGATCGTCAGCGCTGAACGCCGGCAGTCCCGGATCGGGAAGTGCCGCTAGCGCCGAGAGTGCCTCGACCGGGTAGAGATTGTCCCCGTTCATCGAGAGGAAGGGCTCACCCCTCACCCACCGTTCAGCCGCGAGGACCGCATGACCGGTTCCGAGGGCCTGTTCCTGGATCAGGAAGCTGACCGACACGCGATGGGGGGGCGCATCGGATTCGTAATAGCGGCGCAGGTCGTCGTGGTCCGGCGCGACGACAAGCCCGACATCGCGAATGCCTCCGTCTGCCAGGGAGCTCAGGATGTAGTCCAGAAACGGCCGGCCGTTCAGCGGAATCATCGCCTTGAGGCCGGCATCGGCGCGACGGTGTTGCTCCGCGGTGAGACGCGCGGAGGGGTCGGGCGCCCGCATGCGTGTGCCCAGCCCGCGGGCCAGTACGATCGCGCGAGTCGTGTTCATTGGTGGCCAGGTCGCTCAGACGGGCAGAAGCGGCGTGTAAGACCCAACTCGCGGCGGCTCTAGCTCTGAACGCCGAACGTATAGACCGTCTTCGACGAGTACGTCCGGCCGGGTTGGAGAATCGTCGAGGGGAAACTTGGATGGTTCGGCGAGTCCGGATAGTGCTGCGTCTCGAGACAGAAGCCTGCATGCTGTTTGTAGACGTGCCCGCTCTTCCCGGCAATGGATCCGTCGAGGAAGTTGCCAGAGTACAGCTGAATGCCTGGCTCTGTCGTGGCGATCTCCAGCGTGCGCCCGCTTTTGAGTTCCACCACGCGCGCCGCGGTCTCCAGGCTGGGGCCGGTCCGGTCGAGGATCCAGTTGTGGTCGTAGCCCTTGCCGTTCTTCAATTGCCCGTGGTCCGCGCTGATTCGCGCACCGATCGCGGTCGCCCTTCGAAAATCAAACGGGGTACCCTGCACCGGGGCGAGTTCACCGCTCGGGATCAACGTGTCGTCCACTGGCATGTAGCGGCTCGCGTTGAGGGTCAGCTCGTGGCCCAGGATATCGCCCCCGTCTGCCGCCAGGTTGAAATAGCTGTGTTGCGTGAGATTCACGGGCGTCGGCTTGTCGGTCGTCGCCCTGTAGTCGATGGCCAGCTCGTTGTTGTCCGTCACCAGGTAGCGGACGCTGACCTGCAGGTTGCCGGGATATCCTTCTTCGCCGTCAGGGCTTGTTCGCGTGAACGTGACGCTGACACCCTCGCCGTTTTCGCCGGGCGCCGCGTTCCACATGACTTTGTCGAACCCCTTGTTGCCCCCGTGCAGGTGATTCGGCCCGTTATTGGTCGGCAGCGTGAACAGCTTGCCATCGAGCGTGAACTGCCCTTTCGCGATACGGTTGCCGTACCGCCCGATGAGCGCGCCAATAAACGAGGAATCCTTCAAATATCCATCGATCGTGTCGAGGCCCAGCACGATATCGCCTTGCGTTCCCGATCGATCCGGGACCTTCAGGCTTGTGATGATCCCCCCATAGGTGATCGCCCGCAGCTCGACTCCGTTGGCGTTGGTCAGCGTATGGATCTCGACCGGTTTTCCGTCGCGCGTGGTCCCGAACGCCGCGCGGGTGACCCCGCGCTTCGGCGCCGCTGCACATGCCTGTTCATTCATTTACGCCCATAGCTGTATCATGGACGCGGCCAGCACGTAGAGGATGGCCAGGAGACCGGGACATGAAAAAAGGCCGCGCGCCTCAGGCGCGCGGCCTTGGTCCTCTGGGACTCGAGCCCTGAGCCTTCTTACTGCTGTTCCTTGTGCAGGACTTCCTGTACCGTGTCCTTCTTCTTCCCGCCCAGGCCCTGGATCTGGATGACGGGGCCGGCCGGTTCCTCTTTGAGGACGTGCTGGCGGTACAGCGCGGCCATGCGCTCGTTCTCCTCAGCCTTGTGCTTCGCGTCGGCCTTGGCGCGCATCTTCTCCTCGCGCGCGGTCTTCGCAATCCCCGCGTCGTCCAGGTCGTGCTGGATGCCGAGCGCCACCGCCTGCGCGTCGAGCACCAGGCTGTGGCTCGTCGTCGTCGGCAGCGCGACGTTCTTGCCGCCGGCGATGATCTCGTGACGGCCGTGCTCCTCGTACCACTTCGTGAGCGTGGCCGTCATGTGCATTTTTTCGATGATGTTCCGCCAGCCGACGCCGGTGTTGTAGGCGCAGAACGAGATTTCCCCTTCCTGCGTGGCATACGGGATGATGCACCGCTCGGTGCGGCGGAAGTCGTAGTTGAACAGGTCCTGGAACCACATGCCGGCGATGAACAGGAAGTTCCAGCGGTCCGCGCGCCGCAACTCGATGTCGGCGTGCGTCCGGTCCGCGCTGACCTTGCCGTAATTGCGGCCGGTCGCACCGAACGTCTTGTCGAACTTCTTCATCAGATCGCCGATCTGGAAGTGGGTCGGCGACTTGAACGGGTCGTAGTTCTTCATCAGCGCGAGCGCCATGCCGACCGACGACAGGAACTTGCCACGGCCGGCATCGTTGACCTTCTTCAGGTCGTTGGCCATGGACTGGGCATCGAGAAACGCGGTGACGGGAACCGCTTCTTTCGTTTCCTTGTCGATCATGACCGCCATGCCGATGCCGCAATTCGGGTGGCAGCCGCATGTGAGGTTGCCCCACTCGGCGCTGGGGCCATGAACCAGGTCCGCCCAGTCTGTGAACGTTCCAACGAACGAGATCGGGAACCAATCGCGCACGGGCTCGCCCAGGCCGATCTGGCTCTTCACGTCGTGCGCCAGGTGCGACAAGGTGTAGCGCTGTGCCGCGCGGCGCTCGTCGGTGACTTCCTCGTCGCGCCCCGTGAAGGACACCGGCTGGAACGACAGGAAGTTGATTTTCTTCGGGTTGTCGAGCGCGAACTGGATGATGCGGCCCACCTGCTCATTGTTCACGCCGTTGATGATCGTCGTGACCGGCACGATGTCCACACCGTTGTTGTAGAGGTTCTCAATCGCGCGGAGCTTGACGTCGAACAGGTTGCCAACCAAGCGATGCGAATTGGCCGCGTTGCCGATCCCGTCAAACTGCAGATACGCGTAACGGAGGCCCGCCTCCGCGGCCGCCTTCGCGAACTCCGGGCTCTTCGCGAACTCGATCCCGTTGGTGGCGGCCTGCACGCTGCTGTAACCGACCTTCTTCGAGTAGCGCACCGCGTCCAGGAAGTACGGCGACATCGTCGGCTCGCCGCCAGAGAACTGCACGGACATCTGCCGCTTCGGCTTGATCGAGATGGCGTTGTCGAGCAGCGTCTTGATGTCTTCCCAGGATAGCTCGTGGACGAAGCCCACCTGGTTGGCATCCATGAAGCACGGGTCGCACATCATGTTGCAGCGATTGGTCAGGTCGATCGTCAGGACCGAACCGCGGCCGTATTTAATCGTGCTCGAGCCGTGATTGTGGAGCTTCTCGTCGTTGTGCGCACGGATGTCGCTGCCGGGGAACGACTCCTCAAGGTGCTTGAAGAACGCCGGGTCGATCGCCATGACGTCCTCGAAGTGCCCGTGCTCGGGGCAGTCCTTGACCATCAGGATCTTGCCGTCGCGCTCGATGATCTGCGCCTTGATCTCGCCGACCTTTTCGTTGAGCAGGATCTTGTAATCCTGCTTGCCGTCGAGGATTTCCTGGCGCGCTTCACGCACGCACGTCGGGCAGAGCGAGTCGGTCTCGCGCGGCCAGCCGAGCGGCGGCTTCACTTTCTGCCAGGATTTCTGGAGGGGCTTGTCAGACCACTTGGGCGTGAACGGCTGAGCCGGCGCGATGCTGTTCAACGCATCGAACACGCTCCATGCGCCGCGTGCCGCGACGGTCAATCCCTTCTCGACGTACTTGATCGGCTTGTGCATATGCCTCCGCTATGTCCACGACGCCTGGTACCCGCGGTTGGCGGAGCATTCGGCGGTTGGATCCACTCTCAGAATAGGGCGCGAAAACGGCCAACGTAGTCAAATTCAGGCAAACGGGCAGGATCAAGGGGTGAAATGGCCTAAAACCAAGGGGAAAGGCTCAAGAGAGAGGAGGCCTGCTGGAACGCACCTGCCAAACCAACCGGAACGCCAGCAGGATGCCAATCGCGGCCGCGTAATAGACCGGGGATCCGATCATCACCTTGACCTTCCAGAGGTAATGGACGCCGGCACAGATGGCGGATATATAGATGAGGCGGTGAAGCGCCTGCCAGCGTCGGCCCAGCCGCCGCATCCACCCCTTGGTGGACGTCACGGCGAGCGGCACCATCAGCACGAAGGCGGTGAAACCCATTGTGATGAATGGCCGTTTCACGACGTCTTTCACGATGAAGCCGAACGCAAAAAACTGATCGACCCCGATGTAGACGGCGAAATGAAGTGACGCGTAGAAGAACGCAAAAAGACCGAGCATGCGGCGGTACTGGATGACGCGGTTCCACCCGGACAGTCGCCGCACGGGTGTCACCAGCAGTGTGAATACGAGGAACCGCAGCGCCCAGATGCCCGTCGTCAGCTCGAGATCTTCGACCGGGTTGATCCCCAGCCGTCCCGTTAGCGCCCGGATGACCAACCATGCGAACGGCGCCAGGCACCCAAGAAAAACCAGGACCTTCGCAACTTTCTGCATCCGTGCCGATCCTAGTAATTCCTGCGAAGATCCATCCCGTTATACAGGGATGCGACTTGGTCCCCGTATCCGTTGAACGGCAACGTCGCTCGCGGAAGGATCGTTCCGATCCGCCGCTCTCGCGCCTGCGTCCAGCGCGGGTGGTCTACCTCGGGATTGACGTTCGAGTAGAAGCCGTACTCGGACGGATTGGCGATATTCCACGCTGTACTCGGCTGCTTCTCGACGAATCGAATCCGGACGATCGACTTGATGCTCTTGAATCCGTACTTCCAAGGCACGACGAGACGAACCGGCGCGCCGTTCTGGTTCATGAGAGTCTTCCCGTACATCCCGACGGCAAGAATGGTGAGGTCGTGTCGGGCTTCATCGAGACGCAGACCCTCTTTGTAGGGCCAGTCGAGACTCGAACTCCTCTGACCCGGCATTTCCGACGGGCGCTGCAGCGTGGTGAACTCGACGAAGGCGGCCTTGGAGGTCGGCTCAGCCCGCTCGATGATCTTCTTGAGGGGCACGCCAATCCAGGGAATCACCATCGACCAGGCTTCGACGCAGCGCAGGCGGTAAATACGCTCCTCGAGCTGAATCGGTTTGATCAGGTCCTCGAGGTGGTAGTCCGCCGGCTTGTTGCAGAGGCCGTCCACCTTGACCGTCCACGGACTGGTCTTGAGCGACCCGGCATAGCGCTTCGGATCGCTCTTGCCCGTGCCGAATTCGTAAAAGTTGTTGTAGCCGGTGATCTCGTCGAATGTGTTCAGCTTCTCGTCGGTCGCGACGGCCCTCTCCGTGTAGCCCGTCAGGGGTGATTGCGCCGTGTCGAGCGGTCCGCCCGTCCTGGGCTCAGCCGCAGCATGGTCGGTCGAACACGCAACGAGCGGGGCGGCCGCCGCCGCCACAGCCGCAACGCCCGCGAGCCGGATGAACTCGCGCCCGCGCAGGTCCAGCCGTTCGTCCGAGAATTCGCTGGACGGTATCCCGGAAACGTCCTTGATCAGCATGTCGAGCCTTTCACAATTGTCGCGCCCCGGCTGCGCCGGCAAGTTCCAAGCCGACGATCGGGTTCGGTGCACCGTTCGGGTCGCCGACCACTACGGTACCACAGCGACCCGCCTCTTCCGTTCTGTAGAACACCACAGCGGGCGTCCAGCTTCCCTCGACATGGAATGCGTCGGTACTGGAGAATGCGGGTATGACGAACCCGTCTCAGGACTCGCGGTCGGCGCGCCTGCTGTCGCTCTCGGTGCATGAGTTGCGATCGCCTTTGACGGTCGCTG
>JANNHC010000147.1:0-2586 GCA_031404215.1 Acidobacteriota bacterium | reverse complement strand
GGGGGTCGCCGGTGCTGCACGGGGACCTGTTGATCTTCAACTGCGACGGTTTCGATGAAGCGTTCGTTATCGCGCTGGACAAATTCACCGGGAAGACGCGGTGGCGGACCCTCCGCCGGCAGCCGTGGTCGCAGGCTTACTCGACGCCGCTCGCCATCCGCGTTGCGGACAAGGATCAGATCGTCAGTGTCGGCGCATTTCAAGCCGCAGCGTACGATCCGCAGTCGGGTAACGAAATCTGGCGCGTCAGCTACCCGGATGGTTTTTCGAATGTCCCTCGGCCGGTCTACGGCGATGGTCTCGTGTTCATCGCGACCGGTTTTCAGCAGCCGTCCATCCTGGCGGTGCGGCCCGACGGGAAAGGGGACATCACCAGAACGCATATCGCCTGGACGCTCTCGCGCGGCGCACCCCTGACGCCGTCTCCATTACTCGTCGGCGACGAACTGTATGCCGTGACCGACGCCGGGATCGCCTCGAGCATTGACGCGCGCAGCGGCGCCGTTCACTGGCAGCAGCGCCTCAGTGGCAGCATCTCGGCCTCACCCGTGCTCGCGGATGGACGCATTTACTTTCTCGACGAAGAGGGGAGGACGACGGTCGTCAGCCCCGGCACGACATTCCAGCGCATCGCGACGAACACCCTGGAGGGATCGACGCTCGCGTCGATGGCCGTCGCCTCGGCATCGTTGTTCATCCGCACGGCGACTCACTTGTACCGAATCTCGGTTCAAGGCAGCTCAGCCACCAATCGCTTCGAGTTGCCCTGACGGCGGCGACCCCGCCGGTCTCCGAGAACCCGATCGGGATCGCCCGTTTCACAGGTGGCGCAGTAGCGGCTACTCGCGTTCTTACAGCTTTCGCAGGTACGCGAGGAGCGCTGCACGTTCCTCCGGAGAAGTCAGGGGCCGGTCCACGTTCACACCGTCGGTGGTGAGGATCCGCGGTATGGGATTGCCGGGCACGTTCACTCGAACGCGCTTGAAGAACTCGATGTAATGGTCCACCACCTCTTCCAGGGTGGCCGCACTGTTGTTATGGAAGTACGGGGCGGTGTGGCTGATTCCCCGGAGCCCGTTGACGTCGAACTTGTTCCAGTCGTCCTGCGGCGCCGGGCCACCGACGAAGCCGGTCAACAACGCCCGCCCTGGATCAGAGCTGGTGCGGCGGATCTTGGTCCCGTTCGTCATCGTGATCTCGTACGTCCGTGCATTCCGTGCGAGGCGCGGCGGGCAGGGCGCAAAGGCGAAACGAGCGGGCGTGACGACGTCGATCGGGCGAGTGTCAACGGGACGCGGGCACTGGCTGGCGATGTCGTGGAACCGAATGACTGGGAGGGACGCGTTCGACTGCTCCGGACCGCCGTGGCACTGGGCGCATGCGCGCTCGAACACGGCCTTGCCCTGCTGCTCGAGTTCGTCGAGCGGGGGATCGGGATCCGGCAACGGGGTTACGCCAGCGCTGATGGCAGCCGCGAGCGCACGAACACGGGGATTCGTGAAAAGCACGCGCTGGAACGACGTCAGATCGTCGAGGAGCCGTTGGGGTGGCGCGGCCTGGATCTCCGCATGAGTGACGAGCGCCCCGAGCGCCTGATCCTGAAGCGTCGTGAAGCGGCCATCCAACTGGTAGCCACCGGTCGGGTTGGGGCCGCGAAACCAGGGATTCGCACTTCCCGGTCCGGTAAGCGCCACGTCATTGACGGTCGGAACCATGCGCCACACGTCCACGAATGTTTCGTCCGACGGCGCGCCGGCTGGACCGACCAACTTGATGTTGGCCGGCAGCGGGAACGAGATCCGGACCAGACCGTTCTCCCGGAGGTTGCTGAAGTCGCTGGCGTTCTCGCCATTGGTCCGAAAATCGTCGGCGTCGATCGGCCGGAACAGCGGGTCGTCCGCATCCGGATTCCTCACGCGTCGCTTCTGGAGCAACTGGAACCTGGCCTCGACGTTTGCCGGCGAGAGTTGGAAATGGTCCGCCGGCATGTGGCAGTCGGCGCACGAGCGCCCATTGGCAACGAGACCATGCAACTTCCGATCGAGGAACGCATGGGCACCGCGGAAAACCGCGTCGCACGGCTCGCCGCCGCACTCGAGGGCGGGCTGGACCGGGAACCCAGGCCGGCTCTGGAACTCTGGCGATTGACTCGCTCTCATCACCAGCGTTGACATCGGCACGAGGCAGCAGGCCAGCAGCAGCAAACGTAGTCTCACGGCGTCCTCTTTTTCTTGAAGTAGCTTCGGGGGCCTTGGAATCGTGCCGATACTACCGCGTGACCGCGCGGAGTGACTACATCAAATAGATCCGTAGGAGGTACCTTCGGTCGCGGGGGGTCAGTCCTGAATCAGACGTGCGCGAAAGGTGAGCCGAAACTCCCGCCCACAGTCCGGACCAGCAATGCCGCGGCGGTCATGACACTTCAAGCCTGGTCGTGGGGCTGGCGCCCTGACCGGAGCATCGGCCGACCGAAGCGACCCTAGCGATCGCCCTGCCGTTAGGCTCGCCCTGGAATGCTACTTTCATGAGTTTTTCATAGGTCCTTCTTGCCGCCTTGTATCAGCCGCTCAGCTTTTCGCCAGTATC
>JANNHC010000146.1:0-7190 GCA_031404215.1 Acidobacteriota bacterium | reverse complement strand
GGGGACACACGCCCGCAGCGTGTCGATGTTCGCGTCGTCGCGGCCACCAACGCGGACCTCGAAAGCCGGGTGAGCGACGGCAAGTTTCGCGAGGACTTGTTTTACCGCTTGAGCGTGATCCGCATGCACGTGCCGCCGCTGCGCGAGCGGCGGGAAGAGATCCCGCACCTGAGTACGTTTTTCCTGCGCCAGGCGTGCGAACGCCTGGGGAAACCCGGCGTGCGCCTCACCGCCGACACGCTGGATCTCTTCGACACGTTCCCGTGGCCCGGCAACGTTCGGCAGCTTCGCAACGAAGTGCAACGCGCCGTCGCGATGGCGTCACCCGGAGGCGCGATCACACCGGAACTGCTGTCTCCGGCCTTCGGGACACAGGAGCTCCCAGACTCCAGTCCGCGGTCGCGTCCCCGTCGTACGACGCTTGCGGCCGCGGTCGAAAAAATCGAACGCGAGATGATTCAGACGACGCTGGAGCGATCGTCGGGAAATATCTCGGAGACCGCTCGCACACTGGGCCTGACCCGCCGGGGTTTGTACCTCAAGATGGACCGGCTCGGCGTCAACCCCTGAGCGGACTCGATGAACCTGCAGGCCTTCCGGGTGCTCGGCCACCATGTATACAAAATAGTCAGTTGTACGGCGATCCGGATACTACCTATCCATCATCAAAACAGCCTTGAATTATTGATCTAATGCCCTATCAGTCTAAATTACAACATCTTACAGCTAAATGCAGACATGGTCTCTGGAACGGGTATATCGGGCCCGCAACTTGATATGGGTCCGGCATCTGCGACCCGAAGGGACCAAGACCATGGACCAGCGACTTCGCCTCGTGCAGGGCGGCGGCCGATACGAGAAACGGACCGAGGATCGGCATCCGATTACGGTGCCGGGCCAGATTCTCTGGAAGGACGCTCGCGGCGCCACCCGCATGGCATCGGTCGTCACTCGCGATGTCAGCGCCAACGGCGTCAGCGTCGAGTGCCAGGGCGGCACGGCCATACCCCTGTATCGGCTCGTGTACTTCCAGGTCGACCGAGACGCGCGTGGCCGCGCCGACTTACCGGCGCCGCTCCGGAAGGCAACGGTCCTCTCCGCAATTTTCCGCGTCGGTCCCGTCAGCAACGACACCGGCGCGCCGACCGGATACGCCCTTCGCCTGCTCGTCGAGCCGCAGCGGCAGGCCGCGAGCCCCGACGTGACCTGGCAGGCAGACGACGCCACGAGGACGGCGTGAGCTCAGCCGCGCCTGCCTCCTCGATTGGCAAGGGGAAACCGGCCGCCAAGTTGAGGGCCGCGACGATGCTCCCGATGCGGATCGAGCGATGGGACGCGCGATGCGACGGGGTGTTGAGCGAGACGGCGCTCTGTCGGAAGCTTCGGGCCCTCGGTTACGAACCGCTGCCTCGCCCGAACGCGACCAGCGCGGTCGCCTCGGCTCGGATCCATTGCCGCGAGCGGGTCGAGGCGGTCGTGGCGGGCCTGATCAAGGTGACCATCGACGGCGAGTCGGCCATCCTGACCGCCGGCGACCTCGTCTTCATTCCGCGCGGCGCTGTCCGTCGCCTTGAAGCGGTGGGCAGCGCACCGGTGCAGTGTCTCGAGGCGATGTATCGGGCCGACCGGGCCTGAGCTCGCCCCGGAACAACGGCCGTTCGTCCCACCCTCCGGTCAGTCCACCTCAAAGACTCGCGGCCGATGCTCAATTGCGGTAGGCTGAGCCCATGATTGACCGTCGACGTTTCGTGCAATCGATGATCGCGCTCGGCGCGGCCGCCGGCGTGCGCCGCGCTGACGTCCTGCTGGCATTTCCCCCATCGAGCGCGCTCCGCGACCTGGCGGACGCCGCGCTCGCGGCCGCAAAGACGGCCGGCGCGACCTACGCGGACATCCGCATCAATCGCTACCGCAACCAGTTCATTTTCACGCGCGACCGGACGGTGCAGAACATCGTCAACACCGAAGACTACGGGTTCGGGATACGCGTGATCGTGGACGGCACCTGGGGTTTCGCGAGCAGCAGCGTCGTCACGAAGGAGGAAATCGGGCGCGTGGCGGCGCAAGCCGCAGGTATCGCGCGCGCCAACCGCAAGGTGAATGCCGAGCCGGTGCGGCTCGCGCCAGTCGAATCGTTCGACACGACCTGGAACACACCGGTCAAGAAGAACCCGTTCGATATGCCGCTGCAGCCGAAGCTGGACCTGCTGCTGCAGATCAACGACGCGGCGCTGAAGGTCCAGGGCGCGAGCTTCGTGTCCGCATCGATGCAGTTCGTCAACGAGCAGAAGTACTTCGCGTCGTCCGAAGGCTCGCACATCGAGCAGTCCCTCTTTCGGTCGTATCCAAGATTTTCGGTGACCGCGGTGGATCGCGCGAGCGGAAAATTCTACTCACGCAACTCGCTGACCGCGCCGATGGGCACCGGATACGAGTACGTCGAATCGTATCCGCTGCTCGAAGAGGCGCGCGTCGCCGCGGAGGAAGCGGTCGCGATGCACAAGGCGAAGCCGGCCGTCGCCGGACAGAAAACCCTGATCCTGCATCCGACGAACCTGTGGCTCACGATTCACGAGTCGGTCGGCCATCCGACCGAACTCGATCGCGCGCTGGGTTACGAGGCGAATTACGCCGGAACGAGCTTCCTCACCACCGACAAGCTCGGGACGTTCCAGTTCGGGTCTCCGATCGTCAACATCGTCGGCGACAAGACGCAGGCAGATTGCCTGGCCACCTGCGGCTACGACGACGACGGCGTCAAGACGTCGGAGTTCGCCATCATCAAGAACGGTGTGTTTGTCGACTACCAGACCACCCGCGACCAGGCGCACCTCCTCGGCCAGAAGGCTTCGCACGGGTGCAGCTACGCGGATAACTGGTCGTCGATTCCGTTCCAGCGGATGCCGAACGTGTCCCTCCGGCCCGGCGACAAGGATCTGAGCGAGGCGGACATCATCGGCGCGACCGACGACGGGGTGCTCATCAAGGGGGACGGCAGCTACAGCATCGATCACCAGCGCTACAACTTTCAGTTCAGCGGCCAGACCTTCTGGGAAGTGAAGAACGGACGCATCACCACGCAGCTGCGCGATCTCGCGTATCAGTCGAACACGCCGGAGTTCTGGAAGTCGTGCGACATGGTCGGGGGCCGCTCCACGTACCGGCTCGGCGGCTCCTTCAACGACGGAAAGGGACAGCCCGGACAGAGCAACGCCGTCAGCCACGGCTGCCCCGTCGCGCGGTTCGCCCGGGTGAACGTCCTCAACACGGGAAGCTGAAGAACGGCTCAGGCTCAGGGTACAAAAAGATGATCTGGAGTCGTGAACAGGCCAAGGCGCTGACGGACCGTGCGTTGTCGTTCAGCAAGGCCGAGGAAACATTCGTGTCGTTGAACGGCGGCGAACGTGCGAACGTCCGGTTCGCGCGAAACACGGCGACGACCTCGGGCGCCTCGTCGGGCTATAACCTGGCGATTACCGCGGCGTTCGGAAAGCGATCCGGGACCGTGACGACGGCCGAGTTCGACGACGCGAGCCTGCAGCGCGCGGCACGTAACGCGGAGGAAATCGCGAAGCTGTCGCCCGAGAATCCCGAGGCCATGCCGGCAATCGGTCCGCAGACGCTCGCGCCCGTGAAGGCGTTCTTCGACGACGCGGCCGGGGCGACACCTGACTGGCGCGCCACGTCGGTCGCCACCGCGATCGATTTGAGCAAACAGAAAGAGGTGGTCTCGGCCGGCTTCGTCGAGACCTCGGCGCAGATCCAGGCCGTGGCCAACTCGAAAGGGCTGTTCGGGTTCGATCGGTACACAGCCGCCGACTACAACCTGACCGCGAGGACGCCGGACGGCTCCGGATCCGGCTGGGCCTCGAAGTCGTTCAACGAGCTTCGGCAGCTCGAGCCTTCGAAGCTCGCGGCGTCGGCGATCGAAAAGGCGGTCATGTCGAAGAACCCGGCCGCCATCGAGCCTGGCAAGTACACTGTCGTCCTCGAACCGGCCGCTGTCGCGGACCTGCTCGCGTATTTTATTTTTTCCGCCGACGGACGGCAGGCCGACGAAGGGCGCAGCTTCTTCTCGAAGAAGGGCGGGGGCAACCGCGTCGGCGAGCCGGTGCTCGGCGACAAGGTGCGGATCTATTCGGATCCGGCGCATCCGCTCGCGCCGTCGGTCGCGTTCGACGGCGAGGGGCTGCCGATCGGCCGGAACGTGTGGGTCGAAAACGGCGTGATGAAGGACTTGCTGTATTCGCGGTTCTGGGCGCAGAAGCAGGGCAAGGCGCCGACGGCGGGCCCGTCCAACATCATCATGGACGGCGGCAATGCCACGATGGCGGACCTCATCGCGGGAACCGATCGCGGCATTCTCGTGACGCGGTTCTGGTATATCCGCACACTTGATCCGCAGACGATCCTCCTCACCGGCCTGACGCGCGATGGGCTGTTCCTGATCGAAAAGGGGAAAGTGACGCGGCCGCTGAAGAACATGCGATGGAACGACAGCCCGGTGGTCGCGTTGAACAACATCGACGCGATGACACCGGCCGAGCGTGCGGTGAGTGGCGAGGGGATTGGCGGGTCCGGCCTGGCGCTCGTCTGCCCGGCGGCCCGCATCCGCGAGTTCACATTCTCGAGCGCGTCCGAAGCGGTCTGATAGGGCGTACGTCCGCTAACTTTTCTTGGCGGCTTCCATCTCTCGCCGGGCGTCGGCGGCGTAGAGGGACTGCGGGAACTCCTCCACGACGCGCGTGAACGCGTGCGCCGCTTCGTTCTTCTTCCCCGCTTTCAGGTACGCGCGCCCGAGCTGCATGAGCACGCCATCAAGTGGAAGCTGGGAGCTCGTGTCGGTGCTGAGCTCCTGATAGATCTTGATGGCGC
The DNA here is from genome assembly GCA_031404215.1 of Acidobacteriota bacterium. Classification (GTDB taxonomy): domain Bacteria; phylum Acidobacteriota; class Vicinamibacteria; order Vicinamibacterales; family 2-12-FULL-66-21; genus JALZOC01. Next base: position 2,315 of record JANNHC010000146.1, on the reverse strand, counting down.
TGTCGTACTTCCCTTGCGAGGTCTGCACGTCGGCGAGCCCAAGCCTGCCGGTGCGGCCGTACAGGCTGCTCCCCGCCTTGTCCACGACTTCCTGGTATCGTTGCTCGGCTTCCGCCAGCCGGCCGAGCGTGGCGAGCACGCCAGCCGCGTGATACCGCGCGGTGATTCCGGCGTCGGTGCCTGGGTAGGCGTCGGCGGCCTTGAGCAACTTGGGCAATGCGGCTTCCAGCCTGGCCTGGTCCGTGGCAAATGTCCCCGGTTGCTGCACCGGCAGCGGGCTGCCGGGAGCCGGCGCCGCGGGCGCGGCTACCGGCGCCTCCTCCACCGCCAGCGCTTCGGCGAGCAACGTGCTGCCCTTGGCTTCGCGGGACTGCCGCCACCACGCGTAGCCGGCCGCCAGCGCGATCGCCGCGATCACGACGACGGCGATTGTCGCCACGCCTCGTCCGCGCGTCTGCATGGCATCACGAGCGTGGGCGACCGATCGCGCGAAGTCGTTCTCTTTCAGCTTGTGGCGTTCAGTGCTTTTCATAATGGCGTGTGCTGCAAGGAGATGACGGAGAACCCGTAGTCTCCGCAACTGGTGCGCCCGGCAGGTCTCGAACCTGCGACCCCCGGTTTAGGAAACCGATGCTCTATCCTGCTGAGCTACGGGCGCGGAAAACAGTCATTCTATCGTAGTTGACGGCCGCCAAGCCCCATCCTATAGTGCCGACGCTCCGCCATGTTCAGCCGAACTCCCCCGGTTTGGGAAATCCAGGTCCGACGCGAGCTCCTCGAGTGGCAGCTCAAGGAGCTTCGCGGGCTCCCCTACACCGTCTGGCGCGACGTCGTCGGCCGTGCGCTGTGGAAGCACGCGCAGGGGCGCGATGACCGCACGTATCGCGTGCGCGTCACGCCATCCTGGGCCGGAGCGGGGACGGCGGACGTCCGCGTGACGGTCGCGCTGGAGACCCGATCGCTTCATCGCCGGCTCCTGCGGCAAAGCTTCGTGATCACGCCTGACGACACGCTCCGCGATTAGTACTGCAGCACCGCGTGGATGTGCTCGCCCGGCAGTTTCGCGCGGCCGTTGAGCGCCAACAGCTCGATCAGGAACGCGACCCCTTCCACCACGCCGCCAATCTGCTTGACGAGGTCTACGGTGGCCCGAGCCGTGCCGCCGGTTGCGAGCAGATCGTCCACGATGAGCACGCGCTGTCCCTGGTCGATGGCGTCGCGGTGCATCTCGAGGCTGTCGGTGCCGTACTCGAGATCGTACGTCGCGCGCACGCGCTCGGCGGGGAGCTTGCCGAGCTTGCGGACCGGCACGAACCCGGCGCCGATCCGATCCGCCACGGCGGATCCCAGGATGAAGCCGCGGCTTTCAATTCCCACGACAAGGTTGATCCCGCGGCCGCCGAACGGTGTGGCGATGCTGTCGATCGCCATCCGGAACCCTTCCGGCTCCCGCAGCAGCGTCGTGATGTCGTAAAACAGGATCCCGGGTCTTGGAAAGTCCGGAACGTGGCGAATTTTCGATTTGAGGTCCGACATCAGCTCGTTTCTTCGTGATGGATGCCTGGCGCGCCTGATGGCGGCCTCAGCGGGTTGAAAAACCGGTCGCGCGAAACGTTGGCTCGGTCTCTTCGACGACGAAGCTCTCCACGTGCGCGTGCGCAGGACCTCGCCTGAGCGCGAGCTCGATGCGATTGACCGCCTCCTCGTCTCCTTCGACCGACGCTTCCACGCGGCCATCGGGCAGATTCCGGACGTGGCCATGGACGCCCTCCGCCGCCGCGCGCGCCGCGGTGAACATCCGGAATCCAACACCCTGCACTCGACCCCCGATCAGGAAGCGCCGCGCGACGATCATGAAACGGCAATTATATTGCTGATTGGAGATTGCTGATTGACGATTGTCTCCAATCAGCAGGCAGCCATGCCCCCATCCCCTCCATGGTACAGTGCGGCGCATGCCCCGAATCGGGTCGAGCAGCCTCGGCGAATCCCGCCTGCGCATGCTGCGCATCATGCGCCGCGGCGATCGCGACGACCCGAAGGAATTGTCCGTGTCATTTCGATTCGAAGGAGATTTCGCGGCCGCGTTCCGCGAGGGACGCGCGGAGGGTCTGCCCGCCGCTGAAGCGCTCACGAACGTCGTGCACCGCACCGCGCGGGAGTACGGCGCCGGCGAGATCGAAGAGTTCGGCCTGGCGCTCTGCGATCGCGTCCTGAAGGAGCACCGCGCGATTACGCGGGCGCGGGTCGAGATCACCGAGCAGTCGTGGACGCGCCTGGACGCCGGCGGGCGTGCGCAGGGACAGGCGTTCATG
>JANNHC010000145.1:0-3247 GCA_031404215.1 Acidobacteriota bacterium | reverse complement strand
ACTCATCGCCCGCGGGAAGCCGCTGTTTGCGACGAATTGCAGTAGTTGTCACGGCGTCGATCTCCGCGGCGGCGTCACGGGAGGGCCCAACCTTCTGCGTTCGGCGGTCGTCCTCATGGACCAGCAGGGTGAGCTCATCCTTCCCATCGTCCGCGGTGAGCGCGCCGAGCGCGGCATGCCCGCCGTGCCGATCCCGGATGCTGACGTCCGCGCCATCGCCGAGTACATCCACAGCGTGCTCGCGGCCGCTCGTCCGCAGGGTGCGCCTCCGGACAGCGAGGTGCCGCCGCCGAACGCGCTCGTCGGGGACGCGAAGGCGGGCGAGGTGTACTTCATGGCCAAATGCTCCAGCTGCCACTCACCCACGGGCGATCTGGCAGGCGTCGGCACCCGGCAGCCTGAAGCCAAGGGATTGCAGAACCTCTGGGTTCCGGGCGGCGGCGGCGGCGGACGCGGAGGCCGAGGGGGCGGCGGGGGTGCGGCTCCCGCATCGGATCGCCGAACCGTGACGGCGACCGTCACGATGCCGTCCGGCGAAAAACTGCAGGGGCGGCTCGCGCGTATCGATAACTTCTTCGTCACGCTCCTGCTCGAAGACGGCACGCTCCGAACGGTGCGCCGGAACGGCAGCGTGCCGAAGATCGACGTCAGGGATCCCCTCGAGGCTCACAAGACGCTGCCTGCCACACTCACTGACAAAGACATGCACGACGTGACGGCCTATCTGGCGACACTCAAATGACATTCAAGAAAATCCTGCTCGCGACCCCGTTGCTGATGCTGCCGGTCATCCTCGCCGCGCAGGGGCGCGGCCTCGACCCCAAAGACCTGCTCAAGCCGCTGGCCGACTCGTGGCCGACGTATAACGGCGACTATTCAGGCAAGCGCTACAGCGCGCTGACCCAGATCAACCGCGCGAACGTGAAGAACCTGACGCTCGCGTGGTACGTCAAGCTGACCGCTGGTCCCGGGAATACGGCATTCGGTCCGCGCAGCAACGTGAACATCGGAGGGGAGGGAACCGCCGAGGTTGACGCCACCGCTCCCCCCACGATCAAAGCCTCGGTGCTGATGGTCAATGGAACTTTGTACCTGACCGCACCGGACAACGCGTGGGCACTCGACGCGCGTGACGGCCGCGAGTTGTGGCGCTACTTCTGGAAGACCCGCGGCGGCACGCACATCGCCACGCGCGGCTTCGGCATGTGGAACAACTTTTTGTACATGGAGACGCCCGACAACTACCTCGTGTCGCTCGAAGCGAAAACCGGGAAGGAGCGGTGGCACAAGGTCATCTCGGACTTCAACCAGCAGTACTTCTCGACCATGGCGCCGATCGTCGCCGACAACCACGTGATCGCGGGAACAGGGAACGATCTCGACATGCCGGGCTTCCTGCAGTCATTCGATCCCGAGAGCGGCGAGCTGCAGTGGAAGCTCTACACGGTCCCGATGAACCCGGGTGATCCGGGGCTGGAGACATGGCCAAGCCTCGACGCCGCACGGCACGGCGGCGCGCAGCCCTGGCTGCCGGGGGCCTACGATCCCGACACGCGCCTCTACATCTTCGGGACGGGCAATCCGACGCCGGCCTACACCGCCGGGCGCGGAGAAGGGGACAACCTCTTCACCGGCTCGTTGATTGCCGTGAACGTGGATACCGGAAAAATGGCGTGGTACTACCAGACGGCCCCGCACGACATGCACGACTGGGATTCCGCCCAGACGCCGGTGCTGGCCAACGCGCTCTTCAAGGGACGGATGCGGAAGCTCGTGATGACGGCGGCCCGCAACGGCTATTTCTTCGTGCTCGATCGCGTGACCGGCGAACACCTGCTGACGAGCAAATACGGGTCGTCTACCAACTGGGTGAAGCATCTCGACGAGAACGGGCGTCCGATGCGCAATCCGGAAAAGGATCCGTCGGTGGGCGGCTCGCTCGTGTCGCCGAGCGCGGGCGGCACGATCAATTGGGAACCTCCGGCGTTTTCTCCCGACACGGGCCTGTTCTACGTCGGCGAGGACAACGTCTTCTCGATCTTTTACCTCCTGGACACGGACCCGCGCGGGTCGATGGGACTTGGCGGCAAGCTCGAATCGCGCGTGGGCACGGGCGGCAGCTTCCTGACCGCGATCGATTACAAGACCGGCAAGGCGGCGTGGCGCTACAAGTACGAAGGCGGCGCCGGCGGTGGCGGAGGCGTCCTCACGACCGCGGGGAGGCTCGTATTCGCGGGAGACGGCGCCGGCAACATCGTCGCGCACGATGCCGCCACGGGCAAGGCGTTGTGGCACTCGCGCATCGGCAACGTGACCAACCCGCCGCAAACCTACATGCTGGACGGCCGCCAGTATCTGCTCGTGGCAACCGGCGATACGCTCTGGGCGTTTGTGATGTACTGACCGTGACAGTCGGTGTTGGGTCTTGGGTTGTGTTCCAGGCGGTGTCAAGTTTCAGGTTGGGGTGTCATCCCTCTAAAACCCAAAACCAGAAACCTCCAACCGATTGTCAGTGCATCTCCACATCACAGGTGCCGAGGCCGCCGCGGAAGTAGTTGAACTGCACGTTCGGGTGATCGGCGAGCAGCGACATGGGAACGGACGTGTCCACGATCCGCCTCGAGATCATGAGGGCGGTGAGTCGCTGCCCGAACGGGTTGTCGTGACGGCCCGCATGCCAGATTGAGACCTTCTCGGCCTTCCATGTCTCCATGGGGCCGACAGTGATCGCCTGTGTCGGCACGATCGCGATGTTCCCGCCGCCACTCGTGCGCGCGTTCTGTGCGATGGTCAGCGGATGCAGATCCACGATCCTCGTGGTGAGCTTGCGGTAGTCAGCGGCTGCCGGAGGCGCGTCCTTGTACCGCCCCTTGCGCGGCAGCGGATCGTTGAACGCCCAGTGCTTCACATCACCTTGTCCCCCCTGCATCACGGCGCATCGGACGCCGGCGTCCCACGACGCGCGGTAGCCGCGCGTGTCGGCCTTCGGAAAATGAAGGTGGGCATCGGGGATGCGCAGCCCGCGCCTGATGCGACTGAAACACCGCTCGCGATCGGCGCGCTCGAAGCTGAGCGGATGCGCGACCGGCACTTCACGCCCCGTGGCCGTGTCGAACCATTCGTCCATGCCCCAGAAATGGCCTGAGCGCACGTCGAGATCCAGCGCGTTCACGATGCGCGCGACGAGCGGCAGCTGCTCAGTGGGACCGATCGGCCCGCAAATGCCGACCGGCCGGTCATCGGTGCT
>JANNHC010000144.1:0-12265 GCA_031404215.1 Acidobacteriota bacterium | reverse complement strand
GGCACGTACTATGCGCGGCACTACAAGCAACTGGCCGCCGACGGGCCGAGCGGCCGCGTGGACTTTCGATCGGTGCGCTTCCCCGGGCTCATCTCCGCGATGACGGTGCCGTCTGGCGGCACGTCCGATTACGCGCCGGAGATGATCCACGCGGCGGCAAAGGGGGAGGCGTACGCCTGCTTCGTGCGGCCGGACACGCGGATTCCGTTCATGGCGATGCCGGACGGTGTTGACGCGCTGATGACGCTGGCGTCGGCGCCGCGCGATCGCCTCACACGGACGGCGTACAACGTCGCAGCATTCAACCCGTCCGCACAAGAGATTCGCGACGTCGCGCTCGAGGCGTTCCCGTCGGCGCGCATCGATTGGGAAGTGGACGACAAGCGTCAGGGCATCGTGGATTCATGGCCTGCCGACGTAGACGACTCGGCCGCGAGACGCGATTGGGGCTTCGCTCCCCGATACGACTTCAAGGGCGCCTTTCACGACTATCTCGTGCCGACAATTCGCCAGCGCTATAGCCGGTAGCATACCCGGCGCCCGGTACCGGTACCCTTGTTTCAGTTCCACTGCGCCGGCGGAGTAATCTCCGCGGCCGGTGGCGGACCCGGATCAGGGCGTCCGCTGCCTTCGAGACGGCTGATCGCGCGCACGGTCATGTCGTGGTCGCAGACGATCTGACAGGAAAGGCGCGCGTTGCTCACGCCGCGCGCCGCGAGCACCTGACGTTCCGCTGCCGTCATTCGGGTCGGTTCGCCGTCGATGAACTCCACGCGGCACGTCGTGCAGCGCGCGTTTCCACCGCACGCGTGCAGAACGTCCACCTTGGCGTCCTGCTCGATCGCGAGTACGAGTCGCTTCCCGTTCTCCACGTCAACCGTTTCAAATCCTTCCACTGTCAGCTTCGGCACGTCTGGTTTCTCCTTTGTCGCGAACACGCCATCATACAGAATAGAAGACGGTTTCATCTAACGTCATGCAGAGCTTGCGCTACGCGTTTCGAGGACTCGCACGGCGGCCCGCGTTCGCGGCCGTCGCCATTCTCGCGCTCGCGCTCGGTATCGGCGCCAACGCCGTCATCTTCAGCATCTTTCACTCCGTGCTCCTGCGGCCGCTTCCGTATCCCGATTCCGATCGGATCGTGATGCCGTGGGAATTCAGCGCGGAGGTCCAGCAGCGCCTCGGTTTCGATCGACTGCCCTCGTCGGCCGCTGATTTCGTGGACTACCTGGCTCAGAACAGCACCTTCGACCCGTTTGCGTCGATGCGCACGGAGCAGGTGAACCTCACGGGCGAGGGTGAGCCCGAGCGCATTGGCGCCGTCCGGGTCAGTTCCCGGTTCTTCGACGTACTCGGCGTCCAGCCCATCGTGGGGCGGACGTTTGCGCCGGGGGACGACCGGCGCGAACGGCTCATCGTCATCGCCTACAGTCTCTGGCAACGGCGGTTCGGCGCTGACGCGCAGGTGAGCGGACGAGTGATCTCGCTGAATGGCGAGCCCGCGACGATCGTGGGCGTGGTGCCGCCCTGGTTCGACTTTCCCGCGGCGGGACAGTTGCCTGAAGGCTTCGGGTTTTCCTTGAGCCCGGTTGTGTGGTCGCTTGACGTGCTCACCCCGGAACAGCAACGCAATCGCGGCGGCAAGAGTCTGGCGCTCATCGGCCGGTTGAAGCCTGGCGTCAGCGCGCGCGATGCGGAGCAGGACCTGTCGCGCATCGCGGCGAACATCGCGCGTGAGTTCCCCTTCACGAATGCAGGCTGGACGGTGCGGGTGATCTCGTTGCGGGAGCAGCTCGTGGGGCCGATCAGGCCTGCACTGGTGGCGTTGTTCACCGCGGTCGGGTTCGTGCTCCTCATCGCCTGCGCGAATGTCGCGAACCTCCTGCTGGTCCGAGCCGCGGCGCGTCAGCGTGAAATCTGCGTGCGGTTCGCACTCGGTGCGTCGAGATTGGCCCTGATCGTGCAATTTCTTGCCGAAAGCGCCTTCCTCGGGATCCTCGCCGGACTGTGCGGCCTTGTCATCGCGTGGTGGATGCTCCGGGCGCTCCTGACGATCGTTCCAGCCTCGCTTTCGGTGATTTCCCAGTCGAGCTTCGACTGGCATGTGATCGTCTTCGCCATGGTGTTGTCGCTGGTGACGGGCCTGATCTTCGGCGCGGCGCCAGCGTCGCTGTGCACCCGCTTCAGCACGGGGGAAGGACTGCGAGAAGGCGCACGGGGCACCGTCGGGGGTCGAAAGGCGACCCGCACCCGAAACGCGCTGGTCGTGATCGAGGTCGCGCTGGCCGTCATGCTGCTCATCGGCTCCGTGCTGCTGATCCAGACGTTCGTCCGGCTCACAAACGTACAGACAGGATTCCGGACCGACCGAATCCTGACGATGGAGATCGCGCTGCCCAAGCGCGTGTATCCATCGCCACGGCCCGCCGCGTTTTTTGAAACGCTGCTCGAGCGTCTCTCGGCTCTTCCTGGTGTGGAGTCTGCCGGTGTGACCTCAGGCGTGCCGCTCGGCGGCGCCGAGAACCTGCTCCCGGTCTCGATCGAAGGGGGCCCGCGGCCCGGACCCGGACAGGAAATTTTTTCCGACTACCGGGTTGTCACGCCCGGATACTTCGAGACCTTGGGCATCCCCCTGCTCGACGGCCAGCCGCTCGACGTGCCGGCTCGGCCCGACACGGACGAAGAACCGCGTGTCTGGATCAACGAGACCATGGCCCGGAGCGCCTGGCCGGACCAGCGGGCGGTCGGCCGGCGGCTGAAGCTGACGGGGTTCGATCAATCGGCGCCCTGGTACACGGTCGGCGGTGTCGTCGGCGACACGCGCTCGACCGGCCTCGAGACGGCGCCGCGACCGCAGGTGTACGTGCATCACAGGCACGATCCGAAGGAACAGATGTCCGTGGTGCTGCGCTCGACGGGGAATCCCGAACTGCTGGCGTCCCCTGCGCGAGCCGCTGTCCAGGCCATCGACGCGAGCCAGCCGGTGGGGCGGGTGCGGACGATGCACCAGATCGTGACCACGGCGGTGGCGAGCCGCCGCTTTTACATGTTTCTGGCTGGGATTTTCGCCGTGCTCGCGATGGCCCTGGCCGTCGTCGGGCTGTACGCGGTCGTGTCGTTTTCGGTCGCCGAGCGCGTCCACGAGATGGGCTTGCGCCTCGCGCTCGGGGCGCGGCCGTGGAACCTGCTGGGGCTGGTGCTCGGCGAGGGCCTGAAGCTTGTCGGCGTGGGGGTCTGCCTCGGAGTCGGTGCGGCGCTTCTCCTCACCCGGTTCCTGCAGACGCTGCTCTTCGGTGTGGGGGCACGCGACACGGCGACCTTCGCGCTGGCTCCCGCAATCCTGCTGGTGGCCGGGCTTCTCGGTTGCATCGCCCCGGCCGTCCGCGCCATGAGGGTCGATCCCGCCACGGCCCTCCGCGGCGAGTAGGTGAGGTGCGCCACGACCACCGGTGAAGAATTTGGAGCGGAACGATTGGGCAGGCCCTGCCAGCAGGCGGCTCGGGCGCTGAGGTGGCGCGAGCGCTCCTCGACGACGGACGTGGCGCCGTGGTCGTGCTGCGCTGACCCGGGGTCATGATTCCTCCCGAGTTGCTGGTGTCGGCGTACAGTAGCGGTTGGTTTCCGATGGCCGTGGACAGCGGCGAGATCCGGTGGTACTCGCCCGATCCCCGTGGAATCATTCCTCTCGATGGCTTCCACGTGCCTGCGCGCCTCGGCCGCGTGCTCCGCGCGGGAACGTTCCAGATTGAGACGGACCGCGCGTTCGATGACGTGATTCGGGCGTGCGCGCAAACCGACCGCCACGACGGCGACCCTGGCACGTGGATCGACCGGGAGATTTTCGAGAGCTACAGGGCGCTGCACCGGCTCGGGTTTGCCCACTCGGTCGAAGCGTGGCAGGGCGATCGGCTGGCTGGCGGGTTGTACGGCGTTGCAATCGGCGGCGCGTTCTTCGGCGAATCCATGTTCCACCGCGTCACCGATGCGTCGAAGATCGCGCTCGCGGCACTGGTGGAGCACATGCGCGCGCGCGGTTTTCGGCTGCTCGATATCCAGTGGGTCACCCCCCACCTGGAGCAGTTCGGCGCGGTCGAGATACCGCGCGAGACGTACTTGAAGCTGCTGGCGGATGCGCTGGCGATTCGCGTGCCGTTTGGTTGATCGTTTAATGGACCGTGTACGGTTCGCTCAAGGTAAATGGTGCGATTTTGGCGTCGAACCTTTCGCCGTTCTGCGTCACCATCTGATACGTGCCCTCCATGACGCCGAAGGGGGTTGAGAGCGGACATCCCGAGGTGTATTCGAACGACTCCCCTGGTTTGAGCATCGGCTGTTTGCCGACGACCCCCGGCCCGCGGACCTCTTCGATATGGCCGGTGCCATCGGTGATCACCCAGTGCCGGGTGAGCAGTTGAACGGTTTCAGCGCTTTCGTTTGCGATGGCCACCGTATACAGGAAGAACCACTGGTTCTTCGACGGGGCGGATTGGTCGGGTGAGTACTCTGACCGAACCTTGACGCGGACGCCGCGGGTCAGCGCTTCCGAATTGAACATGTGGTCATGATGAACGATCCGCGCCGCTCCCGGCAAGCCGTCGATCACCGCGCCGGGCTGTGCGCCGCCTGCGCACACGCGCAGATCATCCGCAACGCACGCGCATCCGAGTTCTTCCTGTGCCGCCTGTCCTCGACCGATCCGCGCTTTCCGCGGTACCCTCAGCTCCCCGTACTCGCCTGCGCCGGATATTGCCAGGCGGATCCGAGGCAGCCCTGACCAGCCTCCGCCATGGCTCGGGCGGTCCGCCTGGTCAGGGCCGTCCTGACGGCTCGGTGCTAGCATTGAGATTCGTATGCACACCATCGAACCAGCCTGTCTGAAGCCGGGCGTGACGCCTGGGTCGCTTCCGGACGGGACGAGCGAAACCGGCACCCGCCAGCACTCGAACATCATCCACGGGAAGGCGCTTGTGTTCTGGGATCCGATGACGCTGCCGGGAACGAAGCTCGCCAGGAAGCTCAACGCGATCGATACGGATCAAATCACCCCGGCCACCGACTGCGTGTCGGAGAGTCTCGAGACGCTGGACGAGAAGTGGAAGGCGGGCTCTTTTCGTCACCTGATGCCGGACTTCCGCGCGCGCGTGCACCGCGGGGAGAATTTCGTCGTTGCCGGCGACAGATTCGCGATCGGATCGTCGCGCGAAATGAGTCCGGCGGGCCTGAAAGGCGTGGCCGAGGAAGCCGGGTTGGAGATGGTCGTGGTCTGCGGCCACAACATGGGAGACATCTTCCGGCGCAACAGCTTCAACCTCGGGCTTCACGTTGTACAGAGTCCGGAGGCTGTCGCCGATGCGCAGGACGGCGACGCGTTCACCTTCGACCCCGTCACGCGCCAGCTGAGGAACCTCACCCGGGGTCAGACGTACGAACCCGTGCCGCTGTCGCCGAAGGAAGAAGAGATCCGCCGCGGCGGCGGCATCTTCGCCGTCGGACGCAGGGAGTTCAAGGCCTCTGCGATCACGAAGCCGTCCGTGGACTGGCCCGACGAGCGCGACGCGCGCGGCATGACCACCACTGAACAGATCGTGTGGGCGCACCGCGTAGACAAGGAGCTGAAGGCCCGCGATTTGAAACCGGGGATGACGCTGCGGGTGTATGCCGACCTGCTGCCCGCCTCCGACGGCACCGCGCCGTTTGCGATTCACACGTTCAACCAGATCACCGGCGGCAGCACCATCGATCCGCGACAGGCCGCGATTGCCAACGACCACTTTGTCTTCACGGGCGTCGAGGCGGACGACAAACAGACGCGAATCGGCCGGGATTTTGCCAGCCTGCACGGTATCCGGAAGCCGTACTACGCGACTCCAGGCGACGGGATTTTTCATTTCTACTTCCCGGAGCAGGGCCTCGTGACGCCCGGACAGTTCATCCCCGGGGCCGACTCCCACAGCCGTGCATACGGTGCGTATGGCGCGATCGGGATCGGCGTCGGCTCGACGACACTGGGGTTCGGCTGGTCCACCGGCTACATCTACTTCACGCTGGCCAAGCAGCGGCGCGTCGTGTTTTCGGGGCGGCTTCAGCCCTGGGTCGGCGGCAAGGACATCGTCCTCGAGCTGCTGCGGCGTTGGGGCACGAAGCAGTCCGAGGGCATGTCCGTCGAGCTTGTGGACACCGACAAGCAGTTGCCGATCGCGTATCGCAACACGATCGCCAACATGATGGCGGAAGCCGAGGCCCTGAACGGCGTGTTTGCGGCAGACGACGTGACGCGGGAGTGGTACCGGCGGAAAGGCATCACGGACCTGCCGTATCCTTTCGCCGCCGCCGGCGCGGACGCCGAGTACGAGATCGATGAACGGATCGATCTCGCGGAGGTGCGGCCGATGATCGCCAAGCCGTTCAGCCCGGGCAACGCTTTCCCGGCCGACGAGGTCGCGCGCGAACACATTTCCTTCGACAAGGCGATGATTGGATCCTGCACGAACGGCAGTTACGACGATTTGCTGCAGGCGGCGCTGGTGCTCCGCGCCGCGCGAGATCAGGGCATCAGGAAGGTGGAACGTGAGTTCGCCATCTTCCCGGGCTCTGGTGGAGTGGGCCGTCAAATCGAGACGGCCGATCCGCGGCTTGGCGGCGAGTCGATCGCGGCGGTGTTCCGATCCGTCGGCGGCGAGATCCGGCAGTCCTGGTGCGGGCCCTGCTTCGGCCAGGGGCCCGACGCCCTCACCCCGGGACAGCGTGCGATTACCTCGTTCAACCGGAACTGGCAAAACCGCATGGGGTTCGGCGGCGAAGGATACCTGGCCAGCCCTGCCGTCGTCGCCGCCTCTGCGCTTCTGGGTTTCATGGCCCCGCCGTCGGAGCTTGGGTTGAAATGGGATCCGGAGGCCTATGGCGTCTGAGCGTTCACGGCAGGCAGCCGCCGCACGATCCCACAGGAGCGGAAAGCAGGAGAGAAGGGCGCCGCACGAGTCGAAGGTGGGCCGCGCCACGATTCGCCGCGGCCGCAGGAAATTGAAGGTCGACTAGAACGAAATCGGCGGGTTCGCGGAGCTGCGCGTCGAGAGTCAGCGCCGCTGAGATCGCCCATCACGACAAGAGGACGAAACGGCCCATGGAATGGATCACGAACCCGGAAATCTGGATTGCGCTCGCGACGCTCACGTTCCTCGAAATCGTCCTCGGGGTCGACAACATCATCTTCATCTCGATCCTCTCCGGGAAGCTGCCCGCCGAGCAGCAGCCCCGCGCGCGGCGGCTGGGCCTGGTCGGCGCCATGCTCACGAGGGTCCTCCTGCTCTTTTCGCTGGCTTGGATCGTCCGGCTCACGGCGCCCCTGTTCACCGCGCTGGGTCATCCGGTTTCCGGACGCGATCTCATCCTCATTGGCGGCGGCCTGTTCCTCCTGGCGAAGAGCACGTTCGAAATTCACGAGCGGCTCGAAGGAGAGGAAGGACACGCGTCGAACCGCGTGGCGGCGTCGTTCCTCAGCGTCCTCGTTCAGATCATGCTGCTCGACATCGTGTTCTCGCTCGATTCGGTCATCACAGCGGTCGGCATGGTGGACGAGTTGTGGGTCATGGTCACGGCCGTCATCGTCTCGGTTGGCATCATGATGCTGGCCGCCGAACCCATCAGCACGTTCGTGCACAAGCACCCGACGGTCAAAATGCTCGCGCTCAGTTTCCTGCTCCTGATCGGCATGTCGCTGCTGCTCGAAGGCTTCGGCCAGCACATACCGAAAGGCTACATCTACTTCGCAATGGGCTTCTCCGTGTTCGTTGAAATGGTCAACCTTCGCCTTCGAAAGAAGGCAACGCCCGTGCACCTGCGGGATGCGTATGTGAGGGACGACCCCACGCCCCAGGGCCGGTCGTGAGACGACGGGGAAGATTCGGCCTTTAGCACGCCCGGACACAATCGGTCTACACTACGGCTGTGGCGTACCTTGTCACCTGATCTCGACCTGATGAATCCAGGCGCGTGAAGGGCATCCTGACGCTCCACGTCTTGTTGGTGCTTGGGGGGGGAGCCGGCCTCGAGCCGCGTCCCCCGCTCCTTCCCGTGCTCGCACGTCAGCCGCCGGCCCCGTCCGGGTACGTTCCGCAGCGCGTGTACGATACCCAGCGCAAGACCTTCACGGACTTTGAACAGATGGAGGCCGATCTTGCCCGCGCCGACGTCGTGATCCTGGGCGAGCAGCACGACGACGTGAATACGCATCGCCTCGAGATGGCGGTGCTGGAAGGGCTGGCCCGCCGGCACGTGCCGGTGATCGTGTCCCTCGAAATGTTCGAGCGTGACGTGCAGGCCACGCTCGATACGTACGTCGGCGGAACCTCGGGCGAGGAGGAGTTCCTGAAGAGTGCGCGTCCATGGCCGCGGTACGCGACCGACTACCGCCCGCTCGTCGAGTTTGCCAGGAGCCACCGCTGGGCGGTGATCGCCGCCAACGTTCCGCGGCGGATCGCGGCGGACGTGGCCAGGTTGGGGCGGCCGGCAGTGGACGCACTGACGGCGGCGGATCGATTACTGGCCGCGAGTGATCTCCAGTGCCCGCGCGACACATATTTCGACAGGTTCGCCGAGCAGATGGGCGGCCACCCTGGATCCACGCCCGCCGCTGCCGATTTGACCACCGAGCGCTATTACTATGCCCAGTGTGTGAAGGACGAGACGATGGCCGAGTCGATCGCGGCCGCGTTCTCGAAGCGGGAGGGCCGGCCGGGGGTCATCGTCCACGTCACCGGCGCCTTCCACAGCGACTTTGGCGACGGCACGGCCGACCGCGTGCGGCGCCGGCTTCGCGGACGCCGTGTCGCCACCGTGTCGATCGTGCCCGTCGCGGATCTCGACGGGATCGCCCCCGCCGAAGCCGATCTCAGGCGCGCTGATTATCTGGTGTACACAGTCAAGTAGGGTTGCCCCCGCGTAACGCCGTTCGGAACGCCATCCTCAGAGCGCGACCCGGTGCCTCCCGCTGTGCAGGTAGTTCATCGTCTGCACCGTGACCATGATCGTGAAGTCCAGTTTCGCCTGCTCTTCGGACCCTTTGAGGCGCAGGCTCATCTCGTTGGCACGTTTGATCATGTTCTCGAGCACCTGATCGATCGTGTATTGATACTCGCCCGTGCCGGCCGCGACCATGCGCCGGACTTCCCTCCGGACCCGCGCGATGAAGCGCGCCGCCTTCATGTTGGCGGCGTCTTCTGGACGATCCGAGAACAGCCGGTTCAGATCGCGGTCGTAGAAGTGGGGATGCTCGACGCCGTAATGACGGCGTTTGCGCTCATAGTGCGCCCGGAGCGTCTTTCGCAGGCTTTGAAGCGGCTCGACTTTTCGTCGAGTGTGCACGAGCATCGGCTTGCCGGAAAGCTCGCCCATCAATCCGTCCACGTATTCGAGCTTCTTGAGGGCGGGCCAGCCTGCGTACCGTCCGCGCCAATCCGCCTCCGGCGCCAGCCAGACGGCGAAAGTCTCGGCGAAGTCCTCGTCGGGATGGCTCTGCGCATACCAACTATCGAGATGGAGGACGAAGCTCTTGCTGTACGGCTTGGGCGTGTAATAGTCCGGGTATTGCATGTACGACGGGCCGAAGATCTGCTGCCGTCGCCGGCGCTGCCGGAGCTTGTAGGCGTTGTCGATCGCGTGCCCCGCTTCGTGGCGCAGAATCTTCATGCACCACGCCTCGTTGCCCCCTTCCACTTCCAGCATCTGGGCGCGTTCGAGCCTTTCGAGGCGTGGATGTGCCAGGTAGAACGGGATGGCGACGCCTGGAACGCCGTCGGGGGAAAACCATTCGGCCGACAACCAGAAGTGCGGCTGGAATGCCAGCCCGCGGGCATCCAGCTCCCGCTGCAGCTCGGCGATGCGCGTCTCGAGCACGCTGCCTTCAATCGTCACCCCGAGCTGTGACATGCGCAGCTCGAGCAGCCTGTCGTCCGGCCAGGATGTCCATTCCTCGGGTGGGATCGTGCCCGCGGGAGCCGCGACGGTCGGAGGGGAGTCAACGGTCATGGCGGATGCGAATCGCTCCAGCCCCTCAGTCTACCAGTCTTGAACCCCCTCGCCGCCTGTGGTATATCCCTGAGGCTCTGCAACACGGTCAATGAGTGATCCCGTAGTGTTTTTCACTGTTTGCTCACGACTTCTCAGTCGGAGGTCCGCTACTGTGCACCCATGAGCTTCAGCCATGAATGCCGTCAGTGGTGGGCCCTGCAGGGCCCCGGATTCAAAGGAGCGTGTATGAAATCGGTCTGTCGCGTCGCCCTGCTGGCGACCGTCGCTGCCGCCATCATGGCGGCTCCTTCGTTCGCGGCGTCGTGGCAAGCGTCGGCGCCGCCGCCGCCGGCTGCCCAGCCGCCAGCCCAGCAACCGCCTCCCGCTCAGCCCCCGGCTGAGCCAAAAAATCCATCGTACGAGGAGACGGTCGTGGTCAGCGGCTCGCGATCGGAACAGAAGCTCGCCGACTCGCCGGCGACCATGACGGTCATCGGCGCGCAGGAAATCGAGAAAGCGACCTCGCAGAACTTCGCGGAGCTGCTGCGCTCCGTTCCCGGGCTGAATATCACCCAGGTCTCGGCGCGCGACATCAACGTGACGAGCCGCGCGGCGACCGGCACGCTCGCGACCGGCCAGCTGGCGCTGCTCGACGGCCGCAGCCTGTATCAGGACTTCTTCGGGTTCGTCATGTGGGATTTCCTGCCGGTGAACCTCAACGAGATCAAGCAGGTCGAAGTCATTCGCGGGCCCGCGTCCGCCGTCTGGGGCGCGAACGCCGTCTACGGCGTCATCAACGTGATCACGAAGTCACCCCGGGAAATGCAGGGCACGTCGGCGACGATTGGCCTCGGCACGTTCGAGCGAAGTGCCGGGACGGATGCCGGGTCGCTGTGGTACATCAGCGGCACCCATGCGCAGGCGATCAATGATCGCTGGGCCTTCAAGCTGTCAGCCGGCAACTACTCGCAGGATCCGCTCTCGCGTCCCACCGGCAAGATTCCCGGATCCCCGACCGGCACGAATTATCCCGACTTCACGAACGCCGGCACGGACCAGCCGAAGTTCGACGGGCGCCTGGATTACGACTACGAGGACGGGCGCAAACTGTCGTTCTCGGGTGGGCTCGCGGGCACCGAGGGTATCATGCACTCGGGCATCGGGCCGTTCGACATCACCAGCGGTTCCGTGATGTCTTACGGCCGGGTCAATTTCCAACGGCAGGCGTTCCACGCCGCGGCGTTCGTGCAGTCGCTCAACGGCGACGCGACGAACCTGATTGCGCGCAATCCCGCTGGCGTGTTCATCCCCTTCGCGTTCAAGACGAAGACGATGGACGTCGAGATGTCGAACGTCACGACGCTTGCCAGGCGTCATGCGGTCAGCTACGGTGGCAACCTTCGCTACAACACGTTCGATCTCTCGATTGCGCCGCTCAGCGAGAACCGGACGGAGTTCGGCGTGTACGCTCAGGACGAGATATTCCTGTCCGATCACTTCCGATGGACGGTCGGCGCGCGCGTGGATCGCTTCGACTACCTGGATAGCTTCGTGCTCTCCCCGCGGACCGCGCTGCTGATCAAGCCTCAGCCGAACCAGACGTTCCGCCTGTCGTACAACCGCGCGTACCGCGCGCCGTCGGTCATCAACAACTTCCTGGACGTGACGCTCACGGAGCCCATCAATCTCGGCCTGTTCAGCCCGCTGCTTGCCGGCCGCACGTACCTGCTTCCGATCCGGCCGGTAGGTAACCCGGATCTCAAGGAGACGTCCCTCGACGCGTACGAAGTTGGTTATACCGGTGTCGTAGCCGGCCGGACGGTGCTGTCGGCGGCGTTCTACGTGAACAAGGCGAAAAACGACATTCTCTTCACCGAGGTTCCAAACAGCCGCTGGACTCATCTCAAACCGCCGCCCGGGTGGCCGATTTCACCGTTGGCCATTTTCGCAGCGACCAACGGCGCCGGGTTCCCTGCGAACTTCACCTACCTGAACTTCGGCAAAACGACGCAGAAGGGACTCGAGCTCGGCGTTGACACCTCGATGAAGTACGCGAACCTCTTCGCGAACTACTCGTACCAGGCGACGCCGGAACCCGACGGGTTCGCCATCTCGGAGCTGAACCTGCCGGCCAAGAACCGTTTCAACATCGGCACCGGGGCGTCGGCAAAGCGCGCGAACTGTTCGCGCACCTCGTACAACACGGCATCGTCGTAGCCGGGGTCGCCGAAGGCTCGAGCCGCCGCGCCTTCGCTGATCA
>JANNHC010000143.1:0-1720 GCA_031404215.1 Acidobacteriota bacterium | reverse complement strand
TCACGCGCAACGACCTCCGCATCGGGCGCTCGGAACTGGTGAGCGTCGAGTTGACGCTCGCGCGCGTGGACACATCCGTCGGCGCGGCTCCGGTGCCGCCGGCCGCTCCCACGCCCTATGGCAACCTGCCGCGGCGGCGTGACGATCCCTCGAGCGATCCGGGACCAGTATCGGCGGCGGGCGATCACGTGTTCGTGCGGGTGCCCGACCGGTGGAACCTGCCGATGCCGGACTGGGATCGCTACGGTGTGCGCGGGGACTATCCGTATGTGGCCGGCCACTGGTGGGATCCGTACAACCAGAACCGGCTCAAGGGAGACGCGCCAGTCGTCGGCGCCCGGACGTTTTTCACGTTCACCGGCGTCAGCGACTCGCTGCTCGAAGGCCGCAACCTCCCGACGCCAAGCGGTGTGTCCGCGGCGCGGCCCGACAGCGAGGCGTTCTTCGGACGAGGGGGGCAGTACTTTCCTGTGACCGTGGTTCGCACGTCGTTCGACCTCTTTCACGGCGACACCGTGTTTCGACCGATCGACTGGCGTGTTCGCGTCCAGCCGGCCTTCAGCCTGAACTTCATCAACACGGCGGAGTACGGGGCGGTCCACGCGGACGTGCGGCGGCGGTCGAACCGTCTTGGCGGGCACGCGGGACTGCAGGAGGCGTTCGGCGAGGTCAAGCTGGCCGACCTCAGCTCGAATTACGACTTCCTGTCGATCCGTGCCGGCATCCAGGAATTCAGCAGCGACTTTCGTGGGTTTCTGTCGGTGCTCGAATCGCCCGGCGTGCGGCTATTCGGGACGCTCCGTTCGGGCCGCATCGAGTACAACGCGGCCTTCTTCGACCTCCTTGAAAAAGACACGAACAGCGGCTTCAACGAATGGGAACGTCGCGGGCAGCAGGTCTGGATCGGCAACGTGTATGTGCAGGACTTCGTCGTTCCTGGCTACACGACGGAGTTCAGCATCCACCGAAACCGCGACCGGGGGGAGCTGCATTACGACCACAACGGGTTCCTCGTGCGTCCCGCACCGATTGGACTGATTGGCGAGAACGAAATCGACGCGTACTATCTTGGCTGGGCGGGCAACGGGCACATCGGGCGCTGGAACGTCAGCCACGCGTTTTACCAGGCCCTCGGGCACGAGACGGCAAACCCAATCTCCGCCAGCCGCGTGGACATCAACGCGCAGATGGCGGCCGCCGAACTGTCGGTTGACAAGGACTGGCTGCGCCTCAAGGGTGCCGCTTTTTTCGCGTCCGGCGACGACGACCCGAACGACGAGAGGGGGCGCGGGTTCGATGCAATCCTCGACATCCCGGTGTTCGCGGGAGGCCCGTTCAGCCTGTGGAACCGTCAGGGCCTGCGCCTCGCGCAGACCGGCACCGGCCTGGTGTCTCCATCGAGCCTGCTTCCCAGCCTGCGGACGAACAAGGACGAGGGGCAGGCGAACTTCGTCAACCCCGGCATCATGATCGTCAACGGCGGCGTTGACGTCGAGATCACGCCGAAGCTGCGTGGTTTTGCAAACGTCAGCTTCCTGCGCTTCGTGCATCCGGAACCCCTGGAGTTCCTGCTGTTCCAGGAAAAGGTCAGTCCTCCGGAGCCCTTGAGAGCGGTGGAATGCTTGGCATGATCCAGCTCCTCAAAATCATTGCCGGCGCTCGATTCCAAGAAATCCATGTAGAAATGCCGCGAGGAAATTTCCTTTTCTCCGTAGAGCAC
>JANNHC010000142.1:0-19558 GCA_031404215.1 Acidobacteriota bacterium | reverse complement strand
CGGCAGGCTGCGCGTCCACATCCAGGGCAACGTGCACGCGGGCGAGGTCGAAGGGAAGGAGTCCGCGCAGATCCTGCTGCGCGAGCTCGCGCTCGGGCAGCATGCCGACTGGCTCCAGTCGATGGTGTTCCTCGTCACGCCCATCTACAACGCGGACGGCAACGAGAAGTTCGGGCTGAACAATCGCGGCCGGCAGCATGGCCCAATGGCCGGCCAGGGACAACGCCACAACGCGCAGGGGTTCGACCTCAATCGCGATCACATGAAGCTCGATTCCCCGGAGGCGCGGGCGTTCGTCAAGCTGATGAACGATTACGACCCGCACGTGTCGATGGATCTGCACACGACCAACGGCACCCGTCACGCGTACTACCTGACGTACTCGCCGCCGCTCAATCCAGCCACCGATCCGGCGATCATCGACCTCCTCCGGAAGGACTGGCTGCCGGCCGTAGCGACGACGATCAAGGCCAAGTACGGCTGGGACTACTACTACTACGGTAATCTGGAAGGGCGCGGGGCGGCAGGCACACCCGAGGAGCGCGGGTGGAAGACCTTCGACTCCCGCCCCCGCTTCAACAACAACTACATCGGCCTGCGCAACCGGTTTGCCATTCTCAGTGAAGGGTACTCGTACGCGACTTTCGAGGACCGGATCAAGGCGACAAGCCGTTTCGTCGAGGAAGTGCTCAATTACACGCACGCGCACACGGCCGCGATTCGCAGGGTGACAGACGCGGCGGACGGCAGGCCGCTGGCCGGGTCAACGCTCGCCCTGCGCGCCGAGCTCGAGAAATCCGGAGAGAGCGTGGAGATCCTGCTTGGCGATGTCGTCGAAGAGAAGAATCCCAACGACGGCCACCTGATGGATCGCCGCGCCGACGTCAAGAGGCCGGAACGCATGCCGGAGTACGGCACGTTCAGGGCCACCGATACCGAGCGCGTGCCATCGGTGTACTACATTCCGGCGCATCTCACCGCCGCCCTGGATCACCTGGGTGCGCACGGAGTCAAGACCACGACACTGGCGCGGCCAGCATCGGTCGAGATCGAAGAGTTTCAGATTTCAGGAAGCGAAACCGCGCGTGAGTTCCAGGGCCACAAGGAGCGGACGCTGAAGGGTTCATGGGTGGCGGCCGGGCGACAGCTCGCCGCCGGCACGATCCGCGTGGACATGAAGCAGCCCCTGGCCAGGCTGGCCTTCTACCTCATCGAGCCACGCGCGGACGACGGCCTCGTGGACTGGAACATCCTGGACGAGGCTATCGGAGAGTCGAAGGTCTACCCGATTGTGCGGTCACGACGCTGAGCTTCTGAGACCGGCCGTCAAGGTCAAGGCCAGCTGGCGCACGCGGCCGCCTCGACACGAAAAGACTGTCTCCCGCTTTGCACCCGGACGCCTCGGCTGCGTTCGCACGATTGCGCGCGATCTTGAGGGTACCCTGCAACGAGAACAACGCGACCCACTCGCCAGGTGGGACGTCTCCATAATTGCCTTTGAGAGGAACATCGACGGCCTTGTCACGGCACCGCACTTGAAAGGAATCCCCGGAAGCAATCCCGAGCGATTCGACGTCTGACTCGAGGATGCTCGTATCGAGATTGCCGAACGGAAGCTCCACTCGTGTCACGGTGCCGTACGCGCCTCCATCCTTGAAAATCGTCGCCACCGACGCGGACGCGGGCTCCGCAGACACGGGCCGGCTGGCTGGCGGCACGATTCGATTCATGCGGAGGTACACGACAAGCTGACCGTAGTGATCGGAGGCGTGCCAGATAGCGAGCGTCGTGAGTCCCAAGCGCGTGCGCATGCCGCCGTACGGTCCACCCGCCGGTTCGAGCGCGTTGGCCGGCGTCATCGTTCGGAGCACGCGGCCGGCATACGCGAACGACTCGCGCAAGTACGTCATGATCTCGGCTTTCGTCGTGGCCGGCTGCGGCCCGCCGGTGCCGCAGCCGTCCGGAGGCTCCTTCTTTTCGATTTCGTTGAAGAACGCAACGTTGCTGCACGCCACGTGCTTGACCTGCTCGCCAAATGTCCGGATGTCCTTGAACTCGCCGTCCGTCGGCTTGAACCCGTAGCGGTCGGCCGGCATGGCGTCGGCGAGCGCGACGAAGGACTGCTCGATCATCGTGAACGACTGGGCGACGGTGGCCGCCATCGGGTCGATGCGTTCCTGCCCGACCGCGCGAGCAGGGCCTGTCAGACACACGGCGGCCGCGAGGATGCCAATGAAGGGCTGGCAGGATGCCGAGGTCACCGCTGGATCCTCGCCGACCCACCCTTCGCGAATGCACGCACCTGGTCGGCGGTCGCCATCGTCGTGTCGCCCGGAAACGTCGCGATGAGCGCGCCGTGGGCCCAGCCAAGCCTGACGGCGGTCTCGGCCGATTCTCCCGACAGCAGCCCGTAGAACAGCCCTGACGCAAACCCGTCTCCCCCGCCCACGCGGTCGTAGACGTCGATGTCGCAGGTCGGCGACACATATGCGTCGCCGTTAATCCACGCCACCGCGCCCCACGTGTGGCGCGTGGTCGAATGGACCTCGCGCAGCGTCGTCGCCACGACCTTGATGCGCGGGTAGCGCGCGACAACCCGCTCGATCATGCCGACAAAGGCGCTCGGATCGAGCGACGATAGGGAGGCGGCCTCGGGACCCGCGATCCCGAGTCCCTTTTGAAGGTCCTCCTCGTTTCCGACCAGGACGTCCACGTGCTCGACGATGCGGCCGAGTACCGAGACGGCACGCGCGGCCCCCCCTGACGCGGCCCAGAGCTTCTCGCGATAGTTCAAGTCGAACGAGACGACGGCGCCGTGCTTCCGGGCGGCCTCCATGCCTTCGATGATCAGGTCCGCGGTGGTTTTCGAGAGTGACGCGAAAATGCCGCCGCTGTGGAACCAGCGCACGCCCGATCCGAAGATCGCGGCCCAATCGAAGTCTCCCGGTTTGAGCTGGCTGGCCGCCTCGTTGCTGCGGTTGTAGAAGACGATGGGGGCGCGGACACCGTGGCCACGGTCGCTGTACACGGCCGCCATGTTCGGGCCCCAGGCGCCGTCGTGCTTGAACATCTTGTAAAACGGCGTCACACCCATCGCGCGCACGCGTCCGGCGATGAGCTCGCCGATCGGGTATTCGACCATGGCGCTCGCGATGCCGGTGCGCAGGCCGAAACAGTCGGCGAGATTTGCCGCCGTGTTGAACTCGCCGCCGCTCACGTGGATCGTGCAGGAGGAAGCTTTTCGAAAGGGGACGACCCCGGGATCGAGCCTGTGGATGAGGGCGCCGAGCGCGAGAAAGTCGAGGGAACCTTTGTCAGGTACGCGCAGAGCAGTGTCCATGATTAAGAGACGCTATGCGTGGACTCGCTGCCGTGTCAAGAAATCATCGAAAGATATCTTTGAGCTTGCGGCCAAGTCCCGAGAGCGCGCCTTCGACCGCGCGCTTGAGCCGCTGCTTCACGGTGCCGCGATGCACCGGGCAGAGCCGTGACGGCACGTCGTCATTCTGTTTGAAGTACTCGATGTAGACGGGGCACCCCTCGACCGGACGGAGGTACGACACACGGCAGAGCTGCTCCTCGTGCAGTCCCGAGGCCATCTCGAACACTTGCGGCGGCCGGCGCTGGGCCGCGCGGCGCATGAAGTCGCTCCAGATCGGCAGGGCGTAACGGGCGCCATACGCGTCCCGCCCGATGGTCTTCGGCTGATCGAACCCAACCCAGACGCCGGCCACGACCGAGGTCGAGAAGCCGATGAACCATGCGTCCTTGAAATCGTCCGTGGTTCCGGTCTTTCCACCGGCGTCGAAGCGAATGCCCCAGCCGCGCGCCGCCGACGCCGTGCCGCGGTCGATGACGTCTTCGAGCATCGAGACCATCTGGAACGCCGTCTGGGGCGAGAGCACGCGTTCGGAGTGCGGCGGGTTGTCGTAGGCGGTCCCGCCGTCGCCGTCAATCACGCGAACCAGGCCCCTGGGCCTGACGGCGAGCCCGCCGTTCGGAAACATCGCGAACGCGGCGGTCAGGTCGAGCGGCGTGACCTCGCCCGTGCCGAGCGACAACGATGGGACGTCCGGCAGACCGTGCAGTCCGGCGCTCGACGCAAGCCGGAGCAGCGCGCGGGATCCCACGCGCTGCTGCAAGGCGGTCGCGGCGCGGTTGTTGGATTCGATGAGCGCGGCGCGGAGCGTCAGCGCGTCGGGCGTTTCGCCGGCCGCGTTGCGCGGCGCCCACTCGTCGGGACCCTGCGGCTGGATGGTCGCCAGTCCGTCGAGAATGGAAACCGGCGAGAATCCGTGGTCCAGCGCGGCGGCAAAGAGGAGCGGCTTGAACGCGGAACCGGGCTGGCGGCGGCTGCGCACGGCGCGGTTGAACTGCGACTGCCGGAAATCGCGCCCGCCGACGAGCGCCAGGACATCGCCATTCCCGGGATCGATGACGACCAGTGCGGCCTGAAGTTGAGGCTCGTTGAACCGGCGCAGTCCATCCAGCACCGCCCGCTCGGCCAGGTCCTGGAGCTCCGGCACGAACGTCGTTCTGACCACCCAGTCGGGCGGGTGATCGCCACCGAACTCATCCCGAAACTGCTGGCGGAGGAATTCCTTCGCGTATCCACCGCGGGGATCGATCGCCCCCGGGAACTGCGCGATACGGATCCGCGTCGCGCGGGACGCGCGTTCCTGCGCCTCGGTGATGAAACCTTCCTGCCGCATGCGCGCGAGGACCACGTGGCTGCGTTCGATCGCGCCGTCCAGGTTCGTCCAGGGCGACAGGGCCGAGGGGGCGCGCGCCAGCCCGGCAATCAGCGCGCACTCGGCGAGGTTCAGCGTCTTCGCGGGTCGGTTGAACAGGTGGCGCGACATCGTTTCGACGCCGTAAACGCCGGCGCTGAGATAAATGCGATTGAGATAGAGCTCGAGAATCTGCTGCTTCGTCAGATCGGAATCAATCATCAGCGCGAGGACCGCCTCGCGGATCTTGCGGCCGTACGATTTCTGGTTCGACAGGAACAGCGTGCGGGCGAGCTGCTGCGTGAGGGTGCTGCCGCCCTCGACGGTGCCCGGCGACCGGAGATTGCGGTACACCGCGCGTCCGAGGGCGATCGGATCGACCCCCGGGTGCCTGAAGAAGCGGTGATCCTCCACGGCGACGAACGCGTGCTGCAGGTCCGCGGGGATCTCGGTCAGCGCCACGTCCCGGCGATGCTCGTCCATGCGAAACCATCGGCGGCCATCCGCGGCGAGGAACCAGGTGTCCCCCACGCCGCGACCGAGCTTATGGACGGCCCAGGCTTGACGCAGCGTCCACGTCAGCGTGACGGCGGTCAGGACCACCAGCGCGCCGAACACGATCGCCGCTATTCGATCGCGCAGTCGCGTCGGGACGTTCACCGGACGCGGCCCCGCCGCGCGTTCAACGCGAGGGAAAGGATCGTGTAGTAGACGGGAAACAATAACGACGTCCGCAGGAGCAGGGCCGGCACGTCAGGCAGCGTCAGGATGATGGCGAGTGTCATGAGCCCCCAGACAGCGCACAGTGCAATCGTGAGGCCACGCAGCACTGGCGTGCGCGTCGGGTACACGTATCCGATTCGGACGAACACGAGCGCGCTCAGCACAAGCAGGATGACGGCGTTCACCGGCGGCGCGAGCTTCGCGGCATAGAGATAGAGCGCGACGATGTTCCAGTAGGAGGGAAAGCCGGTGAAAAAGTAATCCTCCGTTTTTGCGTCCGTCGCCGAAAATCCATACGCGCTGCTCAACAGCATCGCTGCGGCCACGACGCCGCCCCACTGGGACGGAAGCAGCCCGGCGTGATAGAGCAGCAACGCCGGAACGAACACGAACGTCAGGTAGTCCACGATATCGTCAAGACGCGCGCCGTCGAAATTGGGGGTGGCTTCCTTGACCCGGGCTTTCCGGGCGAGGACGCCGTCGGTGGCATCGATGGCCGTCGCGGCGACCATCAGCAGGAATGCCGTGCGGTACCGTCCGTTGAAGACCGCAATCGTCATGGCAAAGGCCGCAACCGCGCCGAGCGCGGTGTAGGCGTGGACCGTCCAGGCGAATAGCCGGCGCAGATGAGCTGTGTTCGGCTGAGCTGATATGCGATTTTCGCCCATAATTCGTTTACTTTCCGCTCCGTTCGTAGTAGAATCTGAGCACATTCCAATCCCCAGCGGAGTGGTTTCTTTTTACACTCTTGAGATCAGCCGCCTTACGACGGGGCGGAAGCTTGTCCGCAGGCGGCGCATGCCGTTCCGCGGAGGCCTCCGTTTGCGCGGCAGGCTGCGTCTCGCGAAACGGATGTACCTTGTGCTGCCACCGCGCTTCCGCCGTCCACGATTTCTGATCCTGGCCGCCGTCGTCATGACCGCGCTCACCGCGGTGCCCGCGGGGATTTACGTCGCCAAACGGGCGCCGGCGCCCCCGCAGATTGCGTTCTCGGAATTTCTGCAGCAGGTGGAGAGCGGCGGCGTGGCGAAGGTGACGATCGGCGAGCGCGCGATCGACGTCGGGCTGCGGGACGGGCGCGCGGTCCAGACGATCGCCCCGCCCGAGTTCCTCTCGGCGAATTCCTCCTTCATCACCGCGCTCGTCGAGCGGCAGGTGCGCGTAGAGGTCCAACCGACAGCCGACCCGAAAGACATGAGCTACGGGATGATCGCGAGCGTGGCCGCGATGTTCGGGCTCATCTGTTTCATGGTCTACCGGACGACCGCCGGCCGCATTCCCAACTCAGGGCGCTCACGGATGGCGGAGCGGGGCGACCTCGTCATCACGTTCCAGGACGTCGCCGGCGTTGACGAGGCGAAGGACGAGGTGAAGGAGATCGTGGATTTCCTTCGCTATCCGGACCGGTTCTCGACCGTCGGGGGTCACATTCCGAAGGGTATTCTGCTCGTCGGGCCTCCGGGCACGGGCAAGACGCTGCTGGCGCGTTCGATCGCCGGTGAAGCCGGCGTGCCGTTCCTCTTTGCCAGCGGTTCTGATTTCGTCGAGATGTACGCCGGCGTCGGCGCGGCGCGCGTGCGCCGCCTGTTCAGGGATGCGCGCCGTCACAAGTCGTGCATCGTGTTCATCGACGAGCTCGACGCGGTGGGACGAAGCCGCGGCGGCAACTCGCTCAGCCACGAGGAGCGGGAGCAGACGCTCAACCAGTTGCTCGTCGAAATGGACGGCTTTGAGGCGCACGCCGGTATTGTCGTCGTCGCGGCCACGAACCGTCAGGACATCCTGGACCCCGCGCTGCTGCGCCCGGGCCGATTCGACCGACAGGTGACGGTCGGCAACCCCGATCTCAAGGGGCGAGAAGCCATCCTGCGCGTCCACGCGCGGAAGGTCGCCATCGATCCCGCGATCGACCTGCGGTCGATCGCGCGGGGGACGCCGGGGTTCTCGGGCGCCGATCTCGCGAATGTCGTGAATGAGGGGGCGCTCTTCGCGGCGCGTGCCGGCCGGCCGATGGTCACCGATCTGGACCTGTCGGAGGCGCGCGACAAGGTGCTGATGGGCGTCGAACGCCGTTCGCTCGTCCTGAGCCAGCTCGATCGCGTCAACTGCGCGTATCACGAAGCGGGGCACGCGATCATCGCGGCGCTGCTTCCGAATGCCGACCCGCTGCACAAGGTCACGATTATTCCGCGCGGCCGCGCGATGGGCGTCACGATGCAGCTGCCCGAGGCGGACAGACACACCTACACGAAGGATTTTCTCGAGACGCAGGTCGCCGTGCTGATGGGAGGGCGGGTCGCCGAGGAGCTCTTCATGCATCACATGACGAGCGGAGCGTCCAACGACATCGAGCGCGCCACGGACATCGCGCAGCACATGGTGTGCGAGTGGGGGATGTCGGACCTGGGCCCGCTCGCCTACCGAAAGCCCGGGAATGCCTTCGAGGCCGACCGCGCGCACACGGTCAGCGAAACCACCGCCCAGCGCGTGGACGAGGAAATTCGCAAGGTCGTGATGAACGCGTACGACCACGCAAGAGGGATCATCGAGCGCAACAAGGAGCCAATGCGCGTGCTCGCCGAGGCGCTCCTCGAGCAGGAATCGCTCGACGCGGACGAGATCAAGGCGCTGCTCGCGACGTCCGGCGCTCGGCTGCACTGACGGCCGGCTACCCCTGGCTGCTGCCGCGGCGGTATCGCCGCGCACGCCTCCGGGCTTCGCAGCGCACCTGGCGGCCGCCAGGTGGGGATCGGCTACTGCCGAAGCGCGAGTCGCTTGTCGATTTCGGCGATCGCGAGCTTGATCTGCTGTTTGCGCACCGGATGGACGGTCGCTTCCGCCTGCCGCACGAGATTCGATTTCGCGAGTCGAAGGGATTCGACTTCGCGAGCCTTCTCGGGATCGATCCTGGGACCGCCGCCCGTGCGCCGCCGGCGCTCGGCTTCCCGTTCGTCGATCTGTTCCTGGATGCGCGCTTCCGCGTCGACGAGGCCTTCTCCGGAATCACCCATATGTAGCGCTGATCTCTGAATGCTGCCCTGCTCACCGCGGCCATTCGGACGCGGTGCTGAGGACCTGACACTGGAGTAATCACCGAAGCGGCCGCACGCCACCCCGGCAGCTGGACGTGTTTCCATTGTGCGCCTTCCGGACGCGAGGGTCAACGCAACCGCTAAAATGGATCCGTGGCACGCCGCACCGACGTTCTCTCATTGTTTCAGCCGGCAGTCGCCGAGTGGTTTCGCGCGTCGTTCGCGGCGCCGACGCCGCCTCAGACCCAGGGATGGCCCGCCATCGCGCGCGGGGAATCGACGCTCATCGTCGCGCCAACCGGAAGCGGGAAGACGCTGACCGCGTTTCTCTGGTGCATCAACCGTGTCATGTTCGACCGGGTCCCGGAAAAGTCCCGGCGCTGCCGCGTGCTGTACATCTCTCCGCTCAAGGCGCTTGCGGTGGATATCGAGCGGAACCTTCGCGCGCCGCTGGCCGGTATCGCGAACCGGGCGATCGCCCGGGCAGATGCCCATCACCAGCCGACGGTCGCAACCCGGACGGGCGACACGCCGGCCATCGAACGTGCCCGCTTCCTGCGCCAGCCCGCCGACATCCTCATCACCACCCCGGAGTCGCTCTACCTGCTCCTGACGTCGAACGCGCGCGAAGCGCTCCGGTCGATCGACACGGTGATCGTGGACGAGATCCACGCGCTCGTCCCGACAAAGCGCGGCGCACATCTCGCGCTGTCGCTCGAACGACTCGAGGCGTTGCGGAAACAGACGAGGCCATCTGAGACGGCCGCGGATCACCACGACGGACGGACGCCAGACGACGCAATGGCCTCGGGCATCCAGCGCATCGGCCTCTCGGCCACGCAGCGGCCGCTCGACGAGGTCGCACGATTTCTGGGCGGCGGACAGGACTTGGGCCTCAGGGCCGCTCAGGGCTCCGGCCCCAGGGCTCAGGCCTCAGGCAAGGGCACGCATCGGCGGCATTCGATTGAAGAACCCGACGAAGCCATCCACGACGAGTTTGGTGGCGAGCGCGGGGCGCCTGTCTATCGTCCCGTGACGATTATCGAAACCTCAGAGAAGAAGAAGCTCGATCTGCGAATCGAGGTGCCCGTCGAAGACATGGCGAAGATCGGGCAGCCTGTGGACATTCCGAGCGGCCCGGCCTCGCAGGGACCGGTCCGTTCCTCGATCTGGACCGCCATTCATCCGAGGCTCCTCGAGCTCGTCCGCGCGCATCGCTCAACGCTGATCTTCGTCAACAGCCGCCGCATCGCGGAGCGGCTCGCCTCGGCCCTGAACGAACTCGCCGGCGAAACGCTGGTCCGATCGCATCACGGCTCGCTCGCGCGCCCCCAACGGATCGAGGTCGAAGATCGGCTGAAGGCCGGCGAGATTCGCGGCCTTGTCGCCACGTCGTCGCTCGAACTGGGGATTGACATGGGGGCCATCGATCTCGTCGTGCAGATCGAAGCGCCGCCGTCGGTCACCAGCGGGATGCAGCGCATCGGGCGCGCGGGCCACACGATCGGCGCCGCCAGCCGCGGGATCATCGTACCGAAGTTCCGGGGAGACCTCATCGCCTGCGCCGCCGTGACACGGGCCATGCACGAGGCACGGATCGAGTCGAGCCGATACCCGCGTAATCCCCTCGACGTGCTCGCCCAGCAGATTGTCGCCATGGTCGCGACCGATGAATGGGACGTGGACGACCTCTTCGATGCGGTACGGCGCGCGGCGCCCTTCGCCGATCTCAGCCGGTCGGTCTACGACGGCGTGCTCGACATGCTGTCGGGCCGATACCCCTCGGACGACTTCGCGGATCTGCGGCCGCGGCTGACGTGGGACCGCCTGAAGAACCGGCTGATCGCCCGCGACGGCGCAAAGCGGGTCGCCGTCATCAACGGCGGCACGATTCCGGACCGCGGACTGTACGGCGTGTTCCTCATCGGCGAGCGGGGTCCGGCTGCGCGCGTCGGTGAGCTCGATGAAGAGATGGTGTTCGAGTGCCGGGTCGGAGAAACATTTCTTCTCGGCGCTTCGAGCTGGCGAATCGAAGAGATTACCCACGACCGGGTGCTCGTCTCCCCGGCACCGGGGGAACCTGGAAAAATGCCGTTCTGGAAGGCGGACGCCGCCGGCCGTCCCCTGGAGCTCGGCCGGCACATCGGCGAGTTGATCCGGACGCTCCGCAACCTGCCTCCCGCCGCGGCCGTGCAACGCCTCGTGCGGCATCACGATCTCGACGAGCGGGCCGCTGAGAACCTCCTGCGCTATCTGGCCGACCAGGCCGCGGCCGCCGGCGTCGTGCCGGACGACCGGACGATCCTGATCGAACGCTGCCGCGACGAGCTGGGTGACTGGCGCATCTGCGTGCTGTCGCCGTTCGGCGGGCGGATTCACGCCCCGTGGGCCATGGCCGCCGTCGAGCGCGCGCGCGCGGAAACCGGGCTGGACATCGAGACCATGTGGACCGACGACGGGTTTGTCGTGCGGTTTCCGGAGACGGAAGAACCACCGGATCCACGCCTGATGATTCCGGCCTCGGAGGAGGTCGAAGCGCTCGTCGTCCGGCAACTGGGAGGCACCGCGCTCTTTGCGGCGAAGTTCCGCGAGGCCGCCGCGCGCGCGCTGCTGCTGCCAAAACGGCGTCCGGGCGGCCGGAGTCCGCTGTGGCAGCAACGAAAGCGCGCGGCCGATCTTCTCGGTGTCGCCGCCAAATACGGCTCGTTCCCGATGCTCCTTGAGGCCTATCGCGAGTGCCTGCGCGACGTGTTCGACATCCCCTCGCTCGTTGACACGCTGCGACGGATCGAGGCGCGCGAAATACAGATCGCCATTGTCGATTCGACGATTCCGTCCCCCTTTGCATCGGCGCTGCTCTTCGGCTACGTGGCGAACTACATCTACGACGGCGACGCGCCGCTGGCCGAACGGCGCGCGCAGGCGCTGGCGATCGATCACGCGCAGCTTCGAGAACTGCTCGGTGAAGCGGAGCTGCGGGAACTGCTCGACGCCGAGGCCCTTGCCGACGTCGAGAGGCAGCTGCAAAACCTCGACCCCGAGCACCATGCACGCTCGGTGGACGGCATTCACGATCTGCTGCTCAGGCTTGGAGACGTGACGCCGGAGGAGGTCGCGGCGCGCAGCCGGATTCATGCCGGCGACGCGCTCCGTGAACTGTTGCGGGCCCGGCGGGCTATCACGGTGAGCATCGGTGGCGAACCGCGCATCCTCCCGGTTGAATACGCCGGGCGCTACCGCGACGCGCTCGGCGTTCCGCTGCCCGCCGGCCTCCCGGAATCACTCCTCGCGCCTGCGCCGAACGCCGCACAGGATCTCGCGCGCCGTTTCGCGCGAACGCACGGTCCCTTTGCCACGTCGGAATTCGCCGCGCGCTATGCACTCGGGCGGGCGACCGCGGAATCCATGCTCAAGGGATTGGCCGCTTCGGGCCGGCTGCTCGAGGGAGAGTTCCGTCCCGGAGGGTCGGGGCGCGAGTGGTGCGATCCCGAAGCCCTCAATTCGATCCGCCGCCGATCGCTGGCACGGCTGCGAAAGCAGGTCGAGCCCGTTGAGCCTGCCGTCTTCGGCCGCCTGGTCACGAGCTGGCAGGGTGTCTCCCGGCGACGGCTCGGACTGGACGCGCTGCTCGACGCCGTCGAGAGCCTCCAGGGCGCGCCGTTGCCGGCATCCATCTTCGAGACGGACATACTGTCGGCTCGCGTCGGGAGCTATAACCCGGCGGACCTCGATGCGTTGACCGCCGCCGGCGAGGTGACCTGGTGCGGCCTCGAGCCGCTCGGCGATCGTGACGGACGCCTCGCGCTGTACTTGACGGATCATTTCCCGCGGTTGCGACGCCGGACCGCGCCGGTGGAGCTGTCCCCGCGCGAGCGCGCGATCGTGGCGCACCTCGAGTCCCAGGGGGCGTCCTTTTTCGCGGGAGTGCACGACGCGGCTGGAGGCGGATTTCCAGGCGAAACGGTGGACGCCGTGTGGAATCTCGTCTGGAAAGGCCTCCTGACCAACGACACGCTTCACGCGCTGAGGGCTTTTACTCGGCGGCCGGAGCGCCGCCCGCGCAAGCCCGCGGCCCGGCGCAGTTTCCGAAGCCGGCGCGTCGCCCCTCCGTCAGCCGAAGGACGCTGGTCGCTCATCGACGATCGCGCCGTCGGGTCGGTATCCCCAACGGAGTGGTCCACGGCCACGGCCCAGCAACTGCTCGCCCGCTACGGCGTCCTCACGCGCAGGTTGCCGGCGCGGAGGGGATTGCGGGGGGCTTCAGCGCGGTGTACGACGTGCTGAAAGCCATGGAAGACGCCGGCCGCATCCGCCGCGGCTACTTTGTCGGCGGCGTCGGCGCAACGCAGTTCGCGCTGCCCGCCGCGCTGGAGCTGATGCGATCGCTGAAGGATCCTCCGGAGGATCCAGAAGCCATCGTCCTTTCCGCGACCGATCCCGCCAACCCGTACGGGACGATGCTGAAGTGGCCGGGGACCGGCGACGGGGAGAATGCCGGAGGGCGGGGTCCGACGCGGTCGGTCGGGTCGCTCGTCGTGCTTGTGGACGGCGCGCTGGCCGCATACGTGACGCGCGGTGGCCGTCAGCTCCTCGTGTTCCTCCAAGAGGACGAGCCTGGACGCGGCAATCTGGGCCGCGCTTTGGCGGCCCGGCTGGCGACGCTCGCACGCAATGAGGAAGGGCGCGGGGGACTCTTCGTGTCGGAGATCAACGGCGTGCCGGCCGCCGACCATCCGTTCGCGGCCTTCATGGAAGACGCCGGGTTCAACCGATCCGCGATGGGATTGCAGATGCGAAGGCCCCTGGCGTCCGGGAGCCTCGGCGTGATCGAGCGGACATCTCCGAGCCTGGCGTCCCCGCGCCCGGCCGGTCGCGGTGGCGGACGTGCCTGAGGGCGACACCATCTTCCGCGCGGCGCGCACGCTCCATCGCGCGCTCGCCGGGAGACCTGTCACGTCGTTCGAGTCAGCCTTGCCGGCCCTCAACCGCATTCACGAGGACGCGCCCTTGACGGGCCGGACGATCGAGCGCGTCGCCTCGGCCGGTAAGCACTTGCTTATGCATTTTTCCGGCGACCTCGTGCTGCGCACCCACATGCGAATGAACGGCAGCTGGCACATCTACCGGCCCGGCGAACGATGGCAGCGGCCGCGGCGCGACATGCGCATCCGCGTCGCGACCAGCGAGTTCGAAGCGGTTGGCTTCAACATTCCGGTCGCGGAGTTCACGGCGGGGAGCGCGCTCGGCACGCACCGCGAGCTTCGCCGGCTCGGTCCCGACGTCCTCTCGGATGTCTTCGACGCCGCCGAGGCCGTGCGGCGGCTTCGCCATCGCGGCCCGATGGCCATCGCCGATGCGCTGCTCAACCAGCGCTTGCTCGCCGGCCTGGGCAATGTCTACAAGTCCGAGGTGCTGTTTATCTGCCGCGTCAATCCTTTCAGGCTGGTGAGCGATCTGACCGACGCCGATCTCGCCGCGATCGTCGAGAGCGGACGTCGCGTGCTGCGCGCCAACGTCTCCGAACGGCTCCCGTTGATGACGACGTATTCCGCGTTCAGGCGAACGACGAGCCGGGACGATCCGACCGCGCGTCTCTGGGTCTACGGGCGCGCGCGATTGCCGTGCCGACGCTGCGCAACGCCGATTAGCGTACGGAAGCAGGGACTCGACGCGAGGCTCACGTACTGGTGTGAGGGATGTCAAGGTGCCGGGGTGCCAAGGGAGTGAAATGCGTGCAGTGGTGTGGGTGGCGCTGGCTGCGGGAAGTGCGGCGGCGGTTGCGGCTCTCTACGGGCACTACCGCGTACTTCCTGCGTTCCTGACGGGGCCCGAGATCTGCCAACTCGACGACGGCGGATGCGCGGTGTTATTTCGCAGTCCGCGTTCGGCACTGCTGGGCGTTCCGAACGCCCTTCTGGGCGTGTGCCTGTACGCGTTGCTTGCGGTGGGCGTGTCAGGGCACTGGCCGCCCGTGTTGCTGTTTGTGATGACCCTGCCAGCCGTGGCGATGAGCGCGTTCCTCGGCTGGAGCCTGATTACGAATGGTTTTCAGTGTCGCATCTGCTGGACCGGCCACCTCGCCAACGCCGCATTGTCATGTGGGCTCGCCTGGGAGGCGCTGAAGACTCTGTAGCACCCTCGGCGCCCCTGGACCCAGTTACTCCCTCCTCTGTCTCATCACCACGCGCAGGACGCCGTCGGACCCGAGCACGCGCTCGAGGATGATGTTGGTGGACGCCGCAGGCGCGGAGACCTTGCCTGACGTTCCCGCGGGTGCGGGGATCTGCAGCCAGGCATCGACCGTTGGCGTGGTGCTCTGCGTCGCCGCGTCAGCGACACCATCGTTGTCTGCCGACGGGTTGTGCAGCGCGCACGGCTCGTTTGGAACCGACCCTATCGCAAACAGATCCTCGTACACCGGCGACTGTCCGGGCGCCAGCGCACGCACAGCCCTGACATCGTCGTGTTCCGACAGCGCGTTGGCCGGTACGAGCTGCGGCGAACCATCGGCGCCAGTCATGCTGTAGACCTCCGCCGGGTTGCGGCAGGCCTCGGTCGCCCGCGTGCCGCTCCGACGGCAGATCGCGACCTTTTCGACATCACCGGGCATCTGGTACCAATCGGGCTTGTCGCTCGCGGTTGCCGCACGCATGAACCGGCCCCACGCAGGCACAGCCACGACGCCCCCGAACCCGCCGCGCATGATGGGCGCGGGCTGGTCGAGGCCAAACCAGATGCCCGCGACGAGATGCGGGGTGTATCCGACAAACCACGCGTCCGCATAGTTGTCGGTTGTACCCGTCTTGCCCGCGGCCGGCAACTTGAAGCCGGCGGCGCGTGCCGCCGTTCCCGTGCCCCCAGCGATGACGTCCGCCAGCATGCTCGACATGAGGTACGCGGTGGTCGGGCTGATCGCCTGCGCGTGGCGTTCTCCGGCCGTGAAGATCGACATGCCGGCTGCATCTTCCACGCGCGTAATCAGCCGGGGGGATGCGGACGTGCCATGATTCGCGAACGCGGTATACGCCGTCGTCAACTCGAGCAGTGTGACTTCACCCGTGCCGAGCGCCAGCGACGGCACCATCGGCAACTGGGATTCGATGCCCAGGCGGTGGGCGTAATAGACCGCCGTGCTGACCCCTACCTGCTGAAGAAGCTGGGCGGCGGCGCGATTGCTCGACACCTTCAGCGCGCCGCGCACCGTGTATTCGTCCTGCTCGTGACCGCCCGTCGGAAGCCACGCGTCGCGTCCTTCACCAATCGGCGCGTCGAGATGCCGAAGGATGGTGCCGGGTGAATACCCACGCTCGAGCGCCGCCGCGTAGATGATCGGTTTGAACGCGGAGCCGGCCTGGCGCCGGGCCTGCGTCGCACGGTTGAAACTGCTCGCGCGGAAATCGCGCCCGCCGACCAGCGCCCGTACATCGCCGGTAACCGGGTCCATGGCGACGAAGCTACCCTGAAGAGCCCGCGCGGCCGGTCTCATTTTGACGATCTCGGCGATTCTCGTTGTCACCGCCGACTCCGCCTGACGCTGCATCGCTGGATCGTAGGTCGAATAAACACGCAGGCCGCCGCGGAGGACCTTGTCGTTGCCAAAGAGCGACACGAGCTGGCGTCGAATCTCTTCCTGAAAATAGAGACCCGAGGCGGGCCCGTCCGCAGACGCACCCGCAACAACCGGGTTCTTGTGTCCCCGATCCGGCAAGCCCGTCGAGCTGGCCACGCGGAAGGCCTCTTCGGTTATCCTCCCCTGCGCGCGCATCAGTCGAAGCACAAGGTTCCTGCGCTTCAGGGCCCGCGCTGGCCCGACGCACGGCGCATCGGTCGATGGCGACCGGACGAGCGCCGCCAGCAACGCGGCTTCGTGCGGTTGCAGGTCGGAAGCGGACTTGCTGAAGTATCCCCGCGAAGCCGCCTCGACACCGTAGTACCCCTCGCCAAGGTAAATGGTGTTGAGGTACTCCTCCAGGATCTGGGGCTTCCTGTATCGCTGCTCGATCTGCGCCGCGAGGAGCAGTTCGCGAATTTTGCGATCGTAGGTTCGTTCAGGCGAGAGCGATGCGCGTGCGAGCTGCTGGGTGATCGTGCTGCCGCCCTCCAGAATCCGCCCGGCGCGGAAATTTCGCCACGCCGCGCCCGCGATGCGGATCGGGTCGATGCCGTGATGCGAGTAGAACCGCTGGTCTTCGACCGCGACGATCGCGTCGATCATGTGGGACGACACCTGACCGATCGGCACATCGATGCGCTGCTCGGCGAAAAACGTGAAGGCGGGCTTGCCGTTCCTGTCGAAGACGATCGTGGCTTGAGGACGCGGCGCGAGATCGGCGAGCGCCTTCGCTTTGTCGAGTTCCGTGATGACTGAATGGGCGAGCAGGGCAGTTCGTGCCATCGCGTACCACGTGACGAACGCGACTGCCAGCACGGCCGTTAGGATCACACCTCGTCGCATCACGAGGGGCTTTCAGCAACCAGAGTGCCACGCTCGAACCGTGGTTATTCGGTGATTTTGCTGATGAGCCAGCAGAAGAAGACAGGGTGTGTGTAAGCAGCTTCCCACTCCGTCTCGCGCGGAGACGTTTTCGGGCGGAGAGCGCCGAGCACGCAGAGGTTCGCGGCAACGGGCTCAGACGTGGTTCCGAAGCATCAGCTCGCGCGGGTGGGGGCGCAGATAGATCTGTCCCGCCAGATACGTCACGTCGTGGACCCGCACGTGGTGGGCGATGAGTGTCAGGGGCACGACCAGGGGGACGAGACCGAGGCGGTAATCGTCGATGCACGAGGCCAGCTCGCGCCGTGACGCGGAATCGAGATTGTTCTTGAAGTGACCGGCCATGT
This sequence comes from Acidobacteriota bacterium, assembly GCA_031404215.1. Classification (GTDB taxonomy): domain Bacteria; phylum Acidobacteriota; class Vicinamibacteria; order Vicinamibacterales; family 2-12-FULL-66-21; genus JALZOC01. Next base: position 2,232 of record JANNHC010000142.1, on the reverse strand, counting down.
GACTGAGGACGTTGGTCTGACGACGGACCGTCGCCGGCAGCGCGAGCGTCTTCATGAACAGCTGCTCGTACTGTTGCCGCAGCTCCGCGCGCGGCTGTTGCGCACCGTCGGCGACCAGCCGCCCAAGCTCGCGATACGCCGTCGTCGAATGCGCCAGGAGCGACATCTTGTGCGCGGTATGAAACTCGACGAGCGATCCGATCGTCCATCGGGCCCCAAACAAATCCTTCAGGCGCCTGTAGGCGAACGCGCGCTCGATGAAGTTCTCGCGCAGCCGGGGATCGCAGAGCCGGCCTTCTTCTTCGACCGGGAGAAGCGGCAATTTCGCGAGCAGGACCGCTGCGAATAAACCGCGGCCGTCGCGAGGGGCCGGCCCTGCCCCGCCGTACACCTTCACACGTTCCATCCCGCAACTGGGGGAATCCTTCTTCAGCACATAGCCGTCGAGATCCTCGCGCGACAGGGCCGTGACTCTCCGTTCGGCCCAGCTGTTCATCCGTTCGGTGTAGTCCTCGCCCGAGCGCGTGGTGACCATGCGAAGGGCGCCGCCGTCGCGGACGAGACGCAGTGTTTCGCGCGGCGTGCCCATGCCCACCTCCACTTCCGGACACACCGACAGCCACACCACGTGCTTTCCAAGGGTGTCGGTCAGGAACGCATCGCGCTTGTGTCCACCGTCGAAGCGGACCTCCTGCCCGAGGAGGCAGGCCGAGATGCCGATACGCAGAGCAGGCGGCACGTTGTATGGCCTCTATGGCTTCACCGCGGTGAACACGATCTCCACGAGCCCGTCGGGGGCCATCAAGCCTGACCGAATGGTGGAGCGTGCCGGGGCATGCGTACCGAAGAAGGTGCCGTACTCCCGGTCAACGTCCGGCAGGACGCTCAGATCGGTGACATAAACGATGGCTTCGGCCACGTCGGAAGGCACAGCACCCGCGGCGGCGAGCGTCCGGCGGAGGCGCGACAACGTTTCGCGTGTCTGGGCCCCGGCATTCCCCTTGTTCGAGTCATCGAATCCGAGGGCGCCGGAGAGATACGCCCTGCCGCCTGCGACGATGGCGGGGCTCAAGGGAAGGTCGGGATTCGGGGATGGCCCCTCGTTCACGACCCGGCGCGGCGACGAGGACGCGACGAAGGTGATTTCGACGCCGTACTGCGGACCCGCCAGCTTCGTCTGCACGGTGGCCCTCGCCGGCGGCGCGGACCGGAAGAACGTGCGATACATCTCGTTCATCGGCCCGAAGGATGCCGTATCGGTGAGGTAAACCTTCGAGCAGACGATACTCTCGTGCGACAGCCCCGCCGCCGCGAGCAACTCGCCGGCGTTTTCCAGAATGACTCTGGTCTGCGTGGCGATGTCGCCAGTGACCGCGGCGTTATCGCGGCCGGTCCGTGACACGAGGCCGGAGAGAAATACCGTGTCCCCCGATTGAATCGCATAGCTGTACGGACTGGGGGACACCGCCCACCCGCGCGGATGAATCAGGGCGCGATCGCCTCCGGCGTCGGCGGCAATGACCGACACTTCAACCAGCGCCCCCGGCGTCGCGAGCGCCGTCACGAGGGTCGTGCGCGTTGGAAAGTCGTTGGTCCAGAACGATCGGTACGCGTCGTTCATCGCTTGGAAATCCGTCGCCGCATTGAGAAGTATCAGGACCGACATCACCTGGTCGAGCGACGAACCCGCGGCGGCAAGTGCCAGCCGCGCCTGATCGAGCGCCGTCCTCGTCGCGGCGCCCACATCTCCGTTCGCATGCGAGGCAGCCACGCCGCTCAGGTAAATGAGTCCCCCGGCACGAACGGGAACATTCGAAAGCATGGCCGGATTGTAGCGGAGCGGGCAGCGAGAGGGTGAAAACCAAACACCTCGAACGGATCAGCTGGCACAACTTGGTTGAGGGCCCTCGACTCGTCTATAACAGGACGGTCAGTTACAATGACGAGCTGGTGGGCGGATTTTTCCCACCTGGGAGGACTGATGAGACGTCTGCTGATCTCCTGCGCTGTTGCGCTTCCCCTGGTCGCGCTGACGGCGGGCCCCGCGTGGGGCGAAGTCAAAACTCGCGAGAAAACCCGTGTCTCGCTCGGGGGCATGCTCGGGAAGGTATTCAATATTTTCGGCGGCAAGGCCGCGAAGGAAGGGGTCGTCTCGACGACGGCCGTCAAGGGGAACCGCAAGTCCACGATGAACGAGTCCACGGGACAGATCATCGATCTCGCGGAAGAGAA
>JANNHC010000141.1:0-3900 GCA_031404215.1 Acidobacteriota bacterium | reverse complement strand
CCGATTACGCTTCACGAGGGGCTGCGTGCTCCTGAGCTGATGGCGATCGCGGCCGGCAGGCTGAGGCCGCAGCACGCACATAGGCACACGTTCGATCACGTGGCGTATCTCGCGAACCTCTCGCCCGATGAACATGCGGAGGAGTAGCACGTTAAGGGCTGCGGCCCATCTCGCCACCTTCGCACGGGCACGTCACGGGGCGTGATTGAGGTCGGTTGGCTTGGGAACGATCTCAACGCGACGCGACGAGCCGAAGTTCCCGCGGGCCCGCTTGTTCGGGAGGGACGGTCTCGCGACTCGCGCTCTGTGTGCGGAGAGCGGCATCGATCGCCCTCGCGAGGTGAGGCGCCACGATCTGGACGAGCCGCCCGTGATCGGCCGTGAAACCGTCGGGCGCGGCAGTGTAGAGCGTGAGAACGGCGACGAGCGCGTCGCCGACCATGAGCGGGACGCTGAGGCATCGCGACAGCGGTGTGACCGCGTCCACGCGCGCGCCGAGATCGAGCGTCGCGTCCGAGTTGATGATCGGCTGGCGTCTCGCCGCCACCCATCCGGTCACCCGCTCGCCGACCGGGACCGACGTGGCGCGAAGCGCCGCCGCAGCCGGGCCGAACGCGTCTGCCACGACGAGCCGATCGTGCGGGGCATCGAGCAGGAACCATGCGCCCGTGGCTCCGGGCATCATGTCGGCCAGGAGCGCCGACCCCAGCGCCAAGACGTCGGCCACGCACGCTTCGCCGGCGGCGGCGCGCGCCAGGCTCACGAACGCGAGCAGATTCGTCGATGCCGCGCCGGCGACGTCTGCGACCGGTTCGCGCGGCGCGTCGATCTCGTGGCGCGACTGGTGAATCCGCTGGAGTACTTCATGCCCGGCCACCACATCGCCCGGAGCAATCGGGATACTCCGGTAGACCTCGATGAAGGTGGCCACCACGTGCGGATCGTACATGCGGCCGCAGCGCTCGCGCAGGATCTGCAGCGCGGCCTCTTCCGTCATCCGGCCGCGATACGGCCGATCCGACGTGAGCGCATCGAAGCAATCGACGACCGACAGAATGCGGGCGCCAATCGGAATCGCTTCGCCGACGACACCACGCGGGTAGCCGGTGCCGTCCCAGTTCTCGTGATGGCAGTGCACAATCGGCACCACCGGATACGGGAACTGCACGAGCGAGAGGATGTCCGCGCCCACGTCGACGTGGCGTTTCATTTTCTCGAATTCCGCCTCCGTCAGCGTGCCCGGCTTGTTGAGGATGTGTTCGGGCACCGCCAGCTTCCCGGTGTCGTGCAGGAGCGCGGCGGCTTCGATCGCCTTCAACTCGAGCTCGTCCGTGATGCCGAGCGCCCGCGCCAGGCCGATCGCGTACGCCTGCACCCGACGCACGTGGCTGTGCGTCACGTCGTCTTTCGCGTCGATCGCCATCGCGAGCGTCTCGACCGTGGACAGGTAGAGCCGGTCCATGTCGGTGAGATGGCGGCGCGCATCTTCCAAGCGTCCAAACGACGATCGCAGCGTCAGGTGGAACACGACCATCAGCGGAATGACCACGACCATCGCGATCATGCTGGCCTGCTGGATCAGGAGAATGAGACAGAACGCCAGGGACGCCGCCGCCAGATAGTTGATCGAGAGACACTGGAAATGCCGCCGCCAGATCTGGATCGGAGACTGACGCGTGTCGAGGCCGACGGCGATCGCCGTCAGCCCAGAGTTCAGCGTGAAGTAGACGACCGTCATCGCGAGCAGCGGAAGGACCAGCGCTCCCGGCGACGGCTTTGACTGTGACAGCGGCGCGATGCCGGCGGCCAGGAAGAAGGCGTGCGCGCCGACCCACATCGCGCCGGCGAGCGCGGCCGTGTTGAACGCGATTCGCGACACGGGCATGCGCCGCCCAAGGCAGAACAGGAATCCGCCCGCCGCAATCGCGAGCGTTGCGGGGCCCGGACCGAACAGCAACGCCATCGTGATGAAGAACGTGTCTTCGTCGATCGCGATGTTCACGGACTCCGACGCGAAGTTCAACCGGAACGATCGGGCCACCAACCCGAGCCCAGCCAGCGCGAGCCAACGGATCGGGTGCGGCGTGCGCACCGCATCGAACGCCGCGTCGACGAGGACGAACGCACCCGCCAGCACGACCGCCAGCAGGTAAACCCGCAACGCCTGCGCGGACGAGATGTGCCGCAGCCTCCGGCCAATCACCTCGTCACCGCGAATCCGGGGACGTCATGATGGCCGTGCCCCAGACCAGGGCGTCGCCCTCCGACGTGCCCCAGACAATGGCGTAGGCCTCCAACGTGCCCCAGACAATGGCCACGCCCTGCGGATCTTGTATCGATGCGCCCCACGCAATCGACGGATCGGCCGTCCAGCCGGCCACCGCACCGTACAGCAGCGACTTCGGCAACAGGGACGCGAGCGGATTCGCCAGACCGAGCAGGTTGAGGTCGCCGAACGTCAGGAGCGACGGATTCGCCCACGCGAGGGAGGCGTCGACCGCCGAGAGGCCGCGAGTGCCGATCCCAGCCTCGAGCCGAGCGGCGAGCGTGCCGACGTCCCAGAACGAGAGGCCGCTTCCGGTCGTCTGCGCGCCGCCCACCATTGTCGTAACCGCCGACGTCAGCGGATTGGTCGCGGTGACGGCGTTGGTATCCAGCGTCACGGCGCCGTTCATTGCCAGCGTCCGGCCCGTCACGCGTGCGCCCGTGGTCACCGTGATGCTCGCCAACGCCAGAATGTTTCCTGCGAACGACGTGCCTGTCCCGAGCGTCGCCGAACTGCCGACTTGCCAGAACACGTTACCCGCGGACCCCCCTTTCGTCAGGACGACCGACGAGCCGCTCGCCGTCGTGATCGTGCTCCCCATCTTGAAAATGAAGACCGCGTTGGCGTTACCCTGCGCGTTGAGCGTGAGGGTTCCTGTCAGCTGAGCCGAGGAGGAAAAACAGTAGACGCCCGCGGTGAGCGTTTGTCCGCCCAGATCTTGACCCGTCATATCCTGGGTGCACGCCTGGCCGACCAGACTGTTGTACGCCGTCGTGACGTCATTCTGGGCCGCAACCGCAGCCGCGTCAGCGGAGCGTATCGTGCCCGACAGGACGCGTCCCGGCGGAAAGCCGGTGACGGCGGTGCCAGGGCTGACGCCCAGATCGCCGGTGATGACGCTCAATCCGGTATTGGTAACCGTCGATGCGCCCAACACCGCAAAGCGTTGCGCCGAACCGAGAGACGGTGCGGTCTGCTCCGCGGCCGGAGAGGCCCCGTAAACGGCGATCTGACGCGAGGCCCAGAAATTCACGCTGCCGGCGCCGGCGCCCATCAGGCCTCCGTCGGTCACGGCGGTCGCCCCGTTCTGCAGCGCGAACTTCACCTGCGCCGGAGACAGATGCGGAGATCCTTCCAGAAGCAGCGCGACGCCACCGCTGACGATCGGGCCAGCCAAGCTGGTCCCACTCAGATACATGTACGCATCGTTGCCGCTGCCCGCGGCATGAATCGACGGGTGCCTCGTCGGCAGGAACGCACCGTCTGCCTGCAGCGAGAGGATCTTCGTGCCGGGCGCGGCAATGTCAGGCTTGACCGCGAAATCGAACGCCGAAGGACCGCGCGAGCTGAACGTCGCCACGGTGTCGTCCGATCGATCGACCGTTCCCCACGTGTCCAGCGCGCCGACCGTGATCGCATAGGGAGAGTGCCCTGGCGACGAAATGCCACCCAGGATGGCGCGGCCGTCTGGTGCTTTCCCGGTGTTGCCTGCGGCGACGACCACGACAATCCCGGCCTGCACCGCCTGGTTGACCGCCTGGCACAGCGGGTCGGTCGAGCAGCCTTCCTGCACGGGATGGCCGAGCGACAGATTGATGACGCGGATGTTGTAGCGGGCGCGGTTGGCGACGACC
>JANNHC010000140.1:0-8839 GCA_031404215.1 Acidobacteriota bacterium | reverse complement strand
TGGACAGCCACTACGACATGCTGACGGTGTTGCAGAGGGAGTTGAAGAAGGCATTGGAATGGGCGGTCATCGTACGCATGACATGCGCCGTGAAGCTACCGCCCACGCAGCGGCGCCCCCGAACGCGCGCGAGCGGAGGTGGGACTCCGCGAGCCGTGAGAAATGAGGACTACAGCGCGCGAACCGCTGCCGCAATCGCGTCGGCATTCCCGGTCACCACGTAGGTGATGCGACCGGCGGGTCCGATCACGTACACCACGGCGGGATGCGACAGGTCGCCGGTCTTCTCATTCCGCACGCGGGGCACACGCCAGGCATTGAGCGCACGTTCGACCGCGTCGGGCGCGCCGGACAGCACGAGGGCGTCTCCGCCCAACCGCCAGGCGGTGGCGATTGCGCCCAGCCGGCTCGTCGTGTCCCGCCAGGGATCCAGCGTGACGACAAGGATTGCCGGCCGATTCTCGGCCAGTCTTCGCCCGGCTGCGAGTACGTCCGCAACGACCAGCGGACAGATGGTCTCGCAGTGGGCATAGGCGAACGTGACGAGTACAGGACGCCCCCGAAACGCGTCGAGTGTGATGGTTCGTCCGTGCTGATCGACCAGCGCCAGTGCGGGCGCCTCGTCATTCACCCGCGTCAGTCTGGCGGAAATCTCGCGGTCTGCGCCGGGAGAAAAGGGCCGATCCCCGGCGCCGGCTACGCGCACGGCCACCCCGCCGGCCCCGGCGATGAGGGCGGCTGCCACGATCCCGAGCGTCACCTGACCCATGGCGCGGGCCATCGCCAGCGCAAGGCCGGTGCGCAGTTCGATCGTCCACACTGTCGCGAGCAGCGTCAGCATGCCGAGCGGCTGGCCGATGAGCAGCATCCAACCGCCTGCATCAGGCAGTCCACCTGGCATCGCGCCGAAACAAACCGCACGGGTGCGCAGGAACCACGCCGGCGCCGACGCCTCCACCGGCCAGAGCGCGAGCGCCCACCACGACGCCGTGGTCGCAAGGATCATGGCGAGCGCGCCGAGCGCCGTCCAGGCCCGCGCCGTGGAGGTCATCCAATCCTCCAGAGGAACGACAGGATCTTCCAGTTCACGAAGAAGTACACGATGAAGGCGCCGAGGAAGATGAACACGAGGACGACCGTCCCCGGCATGGGGCCCATCAGGCCGCGCGACTCGTGGTGCAGGGCGGCGTTTCGCGCATCCACATCAGGGGCGTGGACGGGAGGGTGCGTCAGGCCGGCCGGAATGCCGGGGGTCACGACGCCCTTGACGATCTGGCCGAGCGGCTCGCCGAAGAAGACCGACTTCACGGCAATGGCGACGAAGATAAACGCTCCGGTGGTCGCAAGGAGTCCGCCGAGCGCGACAACCGCAAGAATCACGTCGACGATGGGGTTGAACTGGACGTCGAACGGCGCCAGGCTGAAGCTGATGTCCCAGTGCCGTCGGGGCACGCCGAAGCTGCCCGCGAAGGTCATCGACAGTGTGAAGATCAACATCCCGCCCGCGAACAGGTACGGCTGAATCTGCGCCAGTTTCCAGAACGCCACTTTCCGCTGGAAGATCAGCGGAATCAGGTAGTAGGTCGCGCCCATGAACGCCATCGCCGTGCCGCTCACCACGGTCGCGTGGAAGTGTCCGGGCACGCGAAGCGTGTTGTGCACGATGATGTTGATCTGCTCGGTGCCGATGGTCACGCCGGTGATGCCGCCGACAAACCCGAAGACGAACACGGAGAACACGAGCGAGCTGAACCCCGGATCCTGCCACGGTGCCCGGCGCAGCCAGTCGAACATGCCGTTGGTGTAACCCCGCAGCCGCATCCCCAGTTCCATGCCCGCCGGCACGGTGAACCCGTGGATCATCGAGGCGAGCACCGCCATGTACATGAAGTAGCTGGTGTTGACGATCTTCCAGGCCGGCCCCATGCCGGGATCGACCAGCAGGTGGTGCGCGGAGGCCATCGAGATGAACAGGATGTAGAGCACGAAGGCGGACCGGCTGATCTTCTCGTTGACGACGACCGATCCGATCGTCAGCGCGCCGAGCATGTACCAGATGGCGACCATCGCCGCGACGTTGATCTGCTGTGACGAATGGCCGAGGCCCCACCAGACCAGGCGGTACACCTCGGGATCGACGTTCATCACGCCGAGCGACCAGAGGAAGGTCGGGATGTAAATCGCCGCGCCGTGCAGGAGGGTGATGACGGCGATGATGGCGGCCGTCACTGCGCCGTACACGACGAGCGGCAGCGAACCCTCGTAGGTTTTTTCCCGCTTGGCGACGACCAGATTGCCAAAGAAGATGGCCACCGCGATGAGCGCTCCGACGGCGAAGAGGATGACGCCCAGATAGAAGCGCGGATCGGCACGCAGCGGCACATAGGAGGTGAAGAGCACGTCGGCCTTCCCCGACCACATCATCCACTCGACCATCAGCGCGCCGATGACCATGAGCCCGAACGCGAACCACGACGTCCTGCGCGCGCAACTGCGCGCGTTGACGAGCACCGTGCTGGCGAAATACAGGACGGCGATCTCGAAGAAGATGATGAAGAAGATCAGCATGCTCATACCGTGCACGCCGAGAATGCGATAGAACCACTCGGCCGGCAGCAGATGGACCGCCTGCCACCTGGTGAGCACGATCAGCACGGCGGCAATCGCGCCGATGAGTAACGCCACGACCGACGCAACGGCGTTGACTTTGATCAGGCGCTCCGCGCCGAGATCGATCCGGAGTCCGGTTGCCTGGCAGGTGCGACACACAGCGGCGCGTGCGCTCATGGCTTCCCTCCCGGCACCGCGGGGGCCGGCCCTTCGTCGACGATGACGCGCCCGACCATCATGTGGTGGCCGATCCCGCAGAACTCGTTGCATAAGATACGGAAGTCGCCGGCGGCGTTCGGCGTCACGCGCAGCCCGTAATCGTACCCGGGCACGACCTGGAAGTTGACGTTGATCGGATACAGCGAGAAGCCGTGGTTCACGTCGAGCGCTGAGAGGTGAAGCGTGTATTCGACGCCTTTCTGGAGCCTGAGGATCGGCAGCCATTGGAACTGCACGGCCGCCAGGTAGACATCCGCGCCGGGCGGCGGCGAAACGATTGGCATGCCTCGATCGGTCCCAGATTGGTACTGTGCGATGAACTCACCCAGCCGCACGCCGTATGCCGCCGGCGTGGTGCGGCGGCGGATTCCCGACGGGTTCTGTCCGCCTTTCCAGTGCCAGAGCGGCATCATCGCAAAGAGCACCATGCACCAGGCGAAGGCAATGCCGACCCAGACTTTCTCCGCCTTGTGCGCCGGCTTCCACCAGATGCCCTTCGGGGACTCGAGACCGGTATGCGTATGGGTATGGGTATGCATGATCAGCCTCACGGAAGCGGGTCGGTCGGGAGATGTGCAATCTCCCAGAGTCCCCAGCCGGTGTAGAGCACGAACACGATGACCAGACCGGCGGCGAGCAGCAGGAACATGTTGTCGAACAGGCGCTGGCCGAGTGGAACGGGTCCGGCGGGATCGGACGGATCAGCGGATGCGTTCATAGTCGCTCCGTTTGGGTTGACAGATGGGCGACACCCGGCTCGGCGGATGGACGAGGCGCGGAACTGCCGGGCATGGCGGGCACCTTACCGCGGGCAGGACGGGCCGCCTATGACGCCCGTCATATGGACGGCGACAATCCCGACCTAGCATGGCGCGAGCGTCTGTCACCATGCTGCGTACGATCGAACGCCTTGCGCGCCGGCTGCTGGCTGCAACCGACGCCGTCGGCAACCGGTGGTACGGGTGGCGGTTCAATCCCCTGTACCAAAGCGGAACGATCGTCGTCGCGCTGTATCTGGCCCTGGTGGTCACAGGCCTCTGGCTGATCCTGTTCTATCGACTGGGCGCGCCCTGGGAGTCGGTCGCGAGCCTCACCGCGAACCTGTGGCTCGGCAACTGGGTGCGCGGCCTGCACCGCTACGCGAGCGATGCCGCGGTCGTGGCCACCGCGGTGCACGCCTTCCGGATGTTCGCGCAAGGACGAAGCTGGGGCGCCCGCGCGCTGGCCTGGGTCAGCGGCGTGTTGCTCTTCCTCCTGCTGCTCGTGTGCGGGTGGACGGGCTATGTGATGGTCTGGGACACGTTCGGTGAGGACCTGGCGCGCGAAAGCGCACGGATGCTCGATGCGCTGCCCCTGCTGTCGGAGCCCACCAGCCGCGCATTCACTGGCGAGCGCCCCGTGCCGGGCGCGTTCTTCTTCATCGTTCTGTTCGCGCACATCGGGATTCCGCTCGGCATGGGCGTGGTGTTCTGGCTCCATGTCAAGCGCCTCGCACGGCCGGCGCTCCTGCCGTCCCGCCCGCTCATGTGGACGGTCCTCGGCCTTCTCACAGGCATCGCCGTCGTCCGACCACTGCTGATGGCGCCGAAGGCCAATCCCTTCGTGTTGCCGGCGGAGATCCCCGTGGACCTCTTCTTTGCCTTCTGGATGCCAGTCACGCGAGACCTTGGCCCCGGAGCGGCGTTGACAACCATCGCGGCCGCTGCGGGGGCGTTGCTCCTCGTGCCGCTGGTCGCGGCGCGCCGGGGCGCGGCCGCGCCGGCCCCGTCGAGGGTCGATGAGGAGATCTGTACCGGGTGTCTGCAGTGCTCACTCGATTGTCCTTACGAGGCGATTGAGATGATCGAGCGCACGACCAGCCGTTCGGAGCTGGTCGCCCGGGTCGACCCGTCGCTGTGCGTCAGCTGTGGGATTTGTGCGGGATCCTGCGCACCGATGGGGGTCGGTCCGCCCGGGCGCACCGGGCGCGACCAGGTCGCTCGCGTCCAGGCATTTCTCGCCGGGTCCGACCGGCGATCCGGGCACGTGGTCGCGATCTGCTGCGTGCATGGCGCGGCAGTCTCCTCCCCGGCGCTGGAGGCGGAAGGCGCCGCGGTGTATCGGGTCGATTGCGCCGGCAATCTGCACACCTCAGTGATCGAGATCCTCCTCCGTGGCGGGGCCGGCGGCGTCCTGGTGCTGGCGTGTCCGCCCCGCGATTGCTGGAATCGCGAGGGGGCACACTGGCTCGAGGAGCGCGTGTATCACGACCGCGAGGCCGAGTTGCAGGCGCGCGTCGACCGAGCGCGCGTGCGCATCGCGCACGCAAGCGCGGGTGAACGCCAGCACGCCGTCACCGTTCTCCGCAGGTTTGCGGCAGACATCGCGACGCTCGGCGTGCCCGCCGCGGATCGCACGATCGAGGTGGACGCGGTGTGCGAGCCGGAGGAACCGGCGGTGCGCAGGTGACGCGACTCGATCGCGCCCTCGGGCTCGCGGCCGCGGTCGCGGCGACTGCGGGAATCGCGTGGGCGTCCAGCATCCGGGTGACGCCGCACGCCTCGCAGGATGCCGTGCTTCGGCTCGCCTGGACTGCCCGCCCGGAACGCGTGGAGGACTGCCGGCCACAGAGCGAGGAGGCGCTCGAGAAATTGCCTCCCCACATGCGGCAGGCGGTGATCTGCGAGGGTACGACCGCCTCATATCGTCTGGAGGTCCGGCGCGAGGGCGCGGTCATCGTCGATCAGGTCGTGCGCGGCGGTGGCTTGCGCCACGATCGTCCGTTGTACGTGTTTCGCGACATTCTGCTGCCTGCCGGCGAAGCCGCCGTCAGCGTCCGGTTCGTTCGGATCGATTCGAAAACGACTGCGACCTCAGGCGGGGGCGCGCGTGCCGCGTCTTCCGATCGGGATTCCTCCGGACACGCCGATGACAGCCAGGGGACGAACGCGATGGATCCGGAGCGCCGCCGGCGTGAGACCGAGGAGCGAATCCGGCAACGCGGAGAGAGCGTCCCCGCGTCGTTGTCGCTCGAACGGCGGTTTCACTTCGTTGCGCACGAGGTCATTCTCGTGACCTACGACGCCGGGCGTCGCGGGCTGCTCGCAATCGAGGAGCCATCGCGATAGACGCCGTTGACCGTCGATGGCGTCGTCCACGACAGGTCATCTCGGTCGCCGTCAGGAGTTCGGAACCGCCACCCGCACGTAGTCGACGGCGGCGGCGGGACGCGCCGCCAGGCGAAGTCGAGCGCGAGCCGATTGACGCCCGCGTGCCACGCGCGCTCGTCGGCGACAAGTCGTGCGCGAGCCTGACGATACGCGGTGACGTCCGCGAAATGTTCCGGCACGAGCGGCCCGGGCCGCGCGGCGCATCCGGTCAGCAGGCTGGTGACAACGACGAGAACGGGAAACCTCATGTCGGTGCTCCGTCTGGCTCGGCTAGACCCCCCGCGTCGCTCGGCGGGCGATCCGTCCACTGGACCTGGCGCGACTTACTTCGGCAGCGCGAACGCGACGATGCTGCCGCCGGCAGGCCGGCCAGACTTGCCGCCGCCGGCCGAAATCACGACGTACTGTTTGCCCTCGGCGATGTAGATGCTGGGCGTCGCGTTGCCACCAAACGGCAGCTTGGCCTGCCAAAGAATCCTGCCCGTATCCTTGTCGAACGCCCGAATGGTCTCATCTGCGGTCGCGCCGATGAAAATGAGCCCCGTCGCTGTGACGACCGGACCCCCGTAATTCTCGGTGCCGGTCGGCGGAATGCCCTTCGCAGTCAGGTCAGGATACTCCCCGAGCGGCACCTTCCACTTGATTGTGCCCGTGTTGAGATCCACCGCATTCAGCGTGCCCCATGGCGGGCTGATGGCCGGATAACCCTCGACCTGCCACCGGCGGAATCCCGTGAATGCGTACGGCGCAGGCTCACCTTCCCGTTCACCGCCACGGCCCTCGCCGGCTCCAGCCGCCGCCTCTTGACCGGGCAGGGCGCCGGGCGCACCTCGTCCAGCACCCCCGCCGCGACCGCCGCGCCGGCCGCCTGTCGTCTGGTAGGCGGTCTCGGGTTGCTCCGCACCGAACAAGTAGTCCACGATCGCCCGCCGCTGGCCCTCTGGCTCTTGAGCGAAGGCCGGCATCCTCGCGCCGCCCTTTTCGAGCAGTTCGAGAACCTGCGCGGACGTTCGTCGACTGGCCAGGTCCAGCATCGAAGGAAAACCATTGGCCAGGTCACCGCGTTGGTCGATCCCGTGACAGGACGCGCACTGGATCAGGTACGAGCGCTCTCCGAGCGATAACGGCGCTCCGTCAGGACGACGCGTCGGCACCATCTGATAGAGCCACGGAATCTCGTTCAGATTCGCGTAGTAGATGCCGTCCGGATCCGCGGCCGCCCCACCCCACTCCATTCCGCCATCGAAGCCGGGGAAGATGATGGTTTCCTTGAGGCTGGGAGCGGGATAGGCGCCGTGCGATCCGACCACGCTGAATTTCAGCCGTGTGGTCGCCTGCGCCGTGGGTGAAAGCGTAGACGCGTCCTCGGCGGTGTATGTCTGGCGCATCAGGGGCGCTGGCTTCGTGGGAAAGGGCTGCGTTGGCCAGGTCTGCTCGCCGGGGAGGTTTGTCTGAGGCACCGGCCGCTCCTCGATCGGCCACAGCGGCCGACCAGTCACCCGGTCGAAGACAAACAGCAATCCGTGCTTCGTTCCCTGCGCAACGGCGTCGATCCGGCGCCCGTTCTGTGTCACGGTGAGCAAGACCGGCGGCGTCGGCAGGTCCTTGTCCAGCAGGTCGTGGTGCACCAACTGGTGGTGCCACAGGCGCTTGCCGGTATTCGCGTCAAGCGCAATCAACGAGTTGGCAAACAGGTTGACTCCATGCCGATTTCCGCCCCAGAAGTCTGGTGTGGCCGATTCGGTCGGGACATACACGATCCCGCGCGCCACGTCGAGTGCGGTCCCGCACCAGTTGGATGCCCCTCCGCTCGTCCCGGACCCGCTCGAGGGCCACGTGTCGGACCCGTCCTCCCCCGGGCGCGGAATCGTGCGGAAGATCCAGCGCAAGCCTCCGCTTCGTACGTCGTAAGCTCGGACGCTTCCCGGCTGGTTGGTGATGCCGGCGACGATGTACATGTCCTTGTAGATCACACCCGGCGTATTGAGCGTGATATTCGTTCTCGGTTCGCCGTTGAGATCCGTTCCGGTGCCCAGATGCAGCGCGCCTTTTTCAGCAAAGGTGCGAACCGGCGTCCCCGTCTTTGGGTTGAGCGCGTACAGATAGTTCCCGGCGCCAGTGAAGATTCTGGCTTCGCCGCCAGAACCGTTCTCCCAGTACACCAACCCCCGTTGCCGGCCTCCACCAGCGCCAGGGCGCTCGGTTGCGGGATCGAAGGTCCAGATCTCCTTGCCGTTCGCGGCGTTCAGCGCGATGACTTTCCGAGTCGGTGACGCGGTATACAACACCCCTTCGATGACAAGGTTATTGGCCTGGAACTCGCCACGATCGCCCGTGTCGTACGTCCACGCCACTTGAAGCTGCGCGACGTTGCGCTTGTTGATCTGCGTCAACGTCGAGTAGTGCCTGCGACCTGGGTCGCCCAGGTACGTACTCCAGTTCCGGCTCGCGCCACCCACCTCTGGTCGAGGCGAACGCGCCGGAGCGGCCCTCTGCCCGGCCGTCACGCCAACCGCGAGCAGAAGGAGAAACAGAGTCGTCGGGGCACTTGTGCGCTGTGGGACCGGCATCATGGGCTGGAGTCTTGATCAAAGAATGGGAGCGAGCTTGCCGGGAGAGGTGTAAATCGGGAATCCGTCCGGCGCGCTCGAAGAGGTAGGGAGGCGAATCCACGCCGGTCAAAGATCGGGATGTCACCTCCCGATCTCACCGCTGTCAAGTGATTGATTCTAAAATGTTGGCGGGGTCGACGGGACTCGAACCCGCGGCCTCCGGCGTGACAGGCCGGCGTTCTAACCAACTGAACTACGACCCCGAAATGGTACTGACGCTGACATTGGTGGGCGGTACAGGGCTCGAAC
>JANNHC010000139.1:0-9960 GCA_031404215.1 Acidobacteriota bacterium | reverse complement strand
CCAGCAGCGCCCCCTGGATCATCTCCCACACGCCCTCGACCCAGAGGTGGACCGTCCACCAGCGGTAGAAGATCGCAATCGTGTAGTTCCGGAACTCGAACAGCGAGGGCAGGTACAACAAGGCCGTCATCACGAGACCGGCCATGAGCACGCCCTCGGTGGTGGTCAGACGCTTCGCGCTCCAGATGGTCATGCCGAGGTTGTACAGGAACATTAGCATCACGATGACGATCGCGATCTTCACCGGCAGGGGTTGTTCGAGGAGTTTGTTGCCCGCCGACCATCCAAAGAGATAGCCGACGATAGCGGTGACGCCAGCCACCGTCCAGAGCGCGAGGGCGGCATACGCGAGGCGCGGACTGTGAAGCTCGGCGCGCGATTCCTCGGGCACGAGCCAGTATGCCGCGCCCATGAATCCGGTCAGGACCCACACAATCAGCAGGTTCGTGTGGATTTCCTTCGCGACGTCGAACGCGACCCAGTTGATGAGCGGATCGGGCCCCACGTACTTGGCCGCGCACAGCAGACCGAAGGCTACCTGCAGCCCATACAGCAGCAGGGCCACGACGAAGTAGTGATACGCGACGATTTGTGTGCGATAGCGCATCCGCGGGGTCCTCTCATTTGAGCGTCGCAAGATACGCGACGAGGGTATCGATCTGATCTGGCTTGAGCATCTGGTCGTACACCGCGGGCATGATTGACTGTCCGCCGGCCGAGAACGTCGGGCCCGAGACCACGAACGCGCTTGGAGTCAGGATGGATTCACGCAGGTAAGCCTCAACCGTCCGCGCGGTGCCTTTGTATTCGGCGCTGGCGATAATCAGGGCCGCCCGTGCGCCGATCCCGGCGAGCGAGGGCCCCACCAGAACGGCGGTCTGCTGCACTGAATGGCACGTATAGCAGGCGGGGGGTGACTGGCGGAACAGCGCTTCGCCCAACGCGACTGGATCGTTGGAAGCCGCCGCCGGCTCGGGCGTGCCAAGCACGATCCCCTGGGGCGACGCCGCGCTCACGACAATCGGCCGCGGGGGCCACCCCTGGTTGTCGATATGGGACACCCATTCCAGGAACGCAATGACGTCCGAGATGTTGTCGTCCGAGAGTTGCGGGTTCGGCATGAGGCGGCCGTGGCGTTCCTCGGAGTAGAAGCGCGACGGATCCTTGAGGAACTGTCGCAGGTAGGCCTCGCCGCGATGCTGCGTAATCTTTGTCAGGTCCGGCGCGTAGTACGCGCCCTCCCCAAGCAGGGTGTGGCAGTTGATGCAATTCTTGCGATGCCACACGTGCTTCCCCGCGACGACCGATTCCGTGAGGTTTTCTTCGTGGGTGAGCCGCCCGAACTGTCTGTGGCTGTCAATCGTCAGGGCGATGAACACGATGGTGAAGATCGTCGTCCCTGCCACGAAGAAGAGGCGTGTCTGCCGTCTGGTCATGGTCTCCTCGACGTCTCGGGTCTGGCGACGAGTCGAAGGGCAAGCCGAGGGAACGGTTTCATCGGTCGCGATCCGATGTCATACGCCGATCCTCGAGAAGTTGATGATGCCAATCCAGGCCGTGTACAACACGGCGGCAATCATGATGACCACGATGAGCACGCACAGCGCGCGCGTCAGCGCGGTGCTACCGAGAGGTGGCGAATCAGAGGACATATCGGCTACTCCCAGGACGGGTCGCCACGTCCCACGGCGACCTGTGACACGGCGAACCGGACCAATCCTATGCTCGAGCTATGTGCGGCGCTGTGCAAAACAGCACAGTCATGGCGTCGCCGGCTTGTAGCTCTCCAGGACCTTGATGTAGTTGCCGCGCGCGAACGCCGTCGAGTCGGGGATCGACGCCTGGCTCATCGATCCGCGCAACTGGTCGACCGACTCGTAGCCCTTCCTCTCCATCCATCGCGTCAGGTCCGCCAGGAGGCGCGAGAGGAACACCGGGCCCTGATGGAGGAGCGCCGATGTGCTCATCACGACGTCGGCGCCGGCCATCAGGTATTTGATGGCTTCCACTGCGCTGTGCACCCCGGTGGTGGCGGCCAGCGAGGCCTTCACGCGTCCGTGCAGGAGGGCGATCCACAGGAGCGGCAGGCGGATCTCGTCCGGTCTGCTCAGTGCGAGCGACGGAACGACTGTGCGGGTCTCGATGTCGAAGTCGGGCTGGTAAAACCGGTTGAACAGCACCAGGGCATCGGCGCCCGCACGATCAAGACGGCCGGCCATGTTGGCGAATGCGCTGAAATACGGCCCCACCTTGACCGCGATCGGAATCGTGACGGCGGCCTTGACCCGCGCCAACACGTCGAGATACTGCTGCTCGACCTCCGCGCCAGTGCGAGCCACCTCGGTGGGGATGTAGTAAATGTTCAGCTCGAGGCCCTTCGCTCCAGCCTCCTGCATCAGCGTGGCAAAGTCGACCCAGCCGCGCTCGCTCGTGCCGTTGAGGCTGGCGATGATGGGGATGTCCACCGCCGTGCTCGCTTTGCGGATGAGCTCGAGATATTGCGTGGGCCCGACGTCGAAGTCATCCACGACCGGAAAGTACGAGAGCGCTTCGCCGAAACTCTCCGTGCCGAGGGCCATGAAGTGCTCCATGGCGTCCACGTCGTGCCGGATCTGCTCCTCGAACAGCGAGAACATGACGACCGCCGATGCGCCGTGGTCTTCGAGGCGCCGGATCGTGTCCAGGCTCTGGGACAGGGGTGACGCGGAGGCCACCATCGGATTCTTCAGCGTCAGGCCCATGTAAGGGGTCGTCAGGTTCATACGGCCTCCACCGGGTGGGCCACGTGGCTGCCGGGATCGCCCTGTCCGCGCCGGCTGGCCGCGGGCCAGCGTTCGGCCATGCTCGTGTAGACCCGCCAGCGCTGATCGACGTCCTCCTGCGCGAGAGCGAGAAGTTGTCGGGCATCCTCCGGGTTCGTATAGGAGAGCATCTTGTAGCGGATCTCGTTGTACGCGTACGTCTTCACCGGGATGGACGGCGCGACCGAGTCGAGCACGAACTCCTCGTGTGCGCGGCCGTTGCTCGCCGGCCTGTATCGATAGAGCGGCCAGTGCCCGCAGTCCACTGCGAGCTTCTGCTGCCGCATGCCGAATCGCATGTTGATGCCGTGGGCGATGCAGTGGCTGTAGGCGATGATGATCGATGGGCCTTCGTGCGCTTCGGCCTCGAGAAACGCGTCCACGGTCTGCTGCGCGGATGCGCCCATCGCGATCTGCGCGACGTAGACGTTGCCGTACGCCACCGCCATGAGCCCGAGATCCTTCTTGCGGCTGCGTTTCCCGCCGGCGGCAAACTTCGCCACCGCGCCGCGCGGCGTGGACTTCGAGGCCTGGCCTCCGGTATTCGAGTAGACCTCGGTATCGAGCACGAGGATGTTGACGTTGCGGCCGGAGGCAAGCACGTGGTCGAGCCCACCGTAGCCGATATCGTATGCCCAGCCGTCGCCGCCGACAATCCACACGCTGCGCCGGACCAGGTGCCCGGTCAGCGTGCGCAGGCCCGCGGCCCGCGGATCGTCCAGCCGCGCGAGCTCGGCGTCGAGCGCGGCGACGCGCCGCCGCTGTGCGTCCACGTCGTCCTGCGTGATCTGGCGCGCCTCGAGGATCTCGGTGACCCGGGCGGCGCCGAGCTGCGGCTCGAGCGCCTTCAGCAGTTCCCCAGCCTGCTCATGGTGCTTGTCGAGCGAGAGCCGGTACCCGAGCCCAAACTCCGCGTTGTCTTCGAACAGCGAGTTGGCCCAGGCGGGGCCGCGCCCGTCCTTGTTCACCGTCCACGGCGTCGTCGGCAGGTTGCCGCCGTAGATCGAGGAGCAACCCGTCGCATTCGCCACGAGCAGCCGATCGCCGAACAACTGGGTCAGCAGCTGCAAATACGGCGTTTCGCCACAGCCCGCGCACGCGCCCGAGTACTCGAACAGCGGTGTCAGGTATTGGATGCCGCGGACGAGCGTGGTCTCGAGACCAGCCGGGCGGTTGTCGGGCAGCGTCGCGAAGAACTCGAGATTGACCCGTTCGCGCTCGAGGATCGGCCCCTTCGGCTCCATGTTGATCGCGCGGACGCCGGCCGCATCGAGGCTCCGCGCCGGGCAGACCTCGACGCACAGCTCGCAGCCCGTGCAGTCTTCGACCGCCACCTGCAGCGTGAACCGCAGGTTCGGAAAGCCGCGCCCGGCGAGCGGCGCGGAGGCAAACCCCGGGGGAGCCGAGGCCAACGCCGACTCGTCGTAGTAACGCGCGCGGATCACCGAGTGCGGACAGACCATCGCGCAGTTGCCGCACTGGATGCAGATCTCCGGCTTCCACCACGGCACCGTGTCCGAGATGTTCCGCTTCTCCCACTGCGTCGTGCCGGACGGGTAGGTGCCGTCGGCGGGCATCGCACTGACAGGCAGTTCGTCGCCGCGCCCGGCCATCATCACGGCGGTGACCTGCTGGACGAACTCGGGCGCCTGCGGCGGGACCACCGGCAGCCGCGGACGGGTGCTGCTCGCGGCCGCAGGCAGCGCTACCTCGCGCAGATACTCGAGCGTTCGATCCACAGCCGCGAAGTTCTGCTCGACCAGCTGACGGCCTTTCTTCCCGTAGGTCGCCTCGACGGCGGCCTTGATCTTCCGGATCGCCTCGTCGCGCGGCAGCACGCCGGAGATTGCGAAGAAGCAGGTCTGCATGATGGTGTTGACACGCCCCGCCATGCCGGCTTCGGCCGCCACCGCGTCGGCGTCGATGATGTAGAGGCGGATCCGCTTGCGGATCAGGTCCTCCTGCATCCGCCGGGGCAATTCGTCCCACACGCGGTCGGGCCCGAAGGGGCTGTTGAGGAGAAACACCGCGCCGTCCATCGCTTCACGCAGCATCTCCACCTGCTCGACGAACTGGAACTGGTGGCAGGCAACGAAGCGGGCGCGCTGGATGAGGTACGTGGAACGAATCGGCCGCGGGCCGAACCGCAGGTGCGAGATCGTCTTCGAGCCGGACTTCTTCGAGTCGTAGACGAAGTAGCCCTGCGCATAGCCGGCGGTCTCCTCGCCGATGATCTTGATCGAGTTCTTGTTCGCCCCGACGGTGCCATCCGCGCCGAGCCCGTAGAACACGCAGCCCACCACCTCCTCGTCCTCGGTGACGAAGGTCCGGTCGTAGTCGAGGCTGGTGTGCGAGACGTCGTCGTTGATGCCGACGGTGAAGTGGTTCTTCGGCGTGGGCGACGCGAGGTTGTCGTACACCGCCTTCACCATCGCCGGAGTGAACTCCTTCGACGACAGACCGTAGCGGCCGCCAGCGATGCGGGGCATGAACGCGCGACAGCCGGTGGCGACGGCCTCGGCGAACGCGGTGATGACATCCTGATAGAGCGGCTCACCCGCGGCGCCAGGCTCCTTCGTGCGATCGAGCACGGCAATCAATCTGGCCGTGAGCGGGATGGCGTCGAGCAGGTCGGCGCCCGAGAACGGCCGGAACAGGTGCACCTGCACCAGGCCGAGCCTGGCGCCGCGGGCGTTGAGATGTTCGATGGTTTCGCGCGCCGTCTCCGCGCCGGAGCCCATCAGCACGATGACACGGTCGGCATCGGCGGCCCCGAAGTAGTCGAACAGCTTGTACTGCCGGCCCGTCAGCGCCGCGAACCGGTCCATGGCCTGCCGCACACGGCCGGGGAGGGCGGCATAGTACGGATTCACCGTCTCGCGGCCCTGGAAGTACACGTCGGGGTTCTGCGCCACGCCGCGGACGACCGGCCGGTCCGGGTTGAGCGCCCGCTTGCGATGCGCGAACACCAGGTCGTCGTCGATCATCGCGCGCACGTCGTCGTCGTCGAGCATGTCGATCTTGCTGACCTCGTGGGAGGTGCGGAAGCCGCCGAAGAAGTGCACGAACGGGATGCGCGAGGCGAGCGTCGCGTTCTCGGCGATGAGCGCGAGGTCGTGCGCTTCCTGCACGGAGCTCGAGCAGAGCATCGCCCAGCCGGTCATTCGCGCGGCCATGACGTCGGAGTGATCGCCGAAGATCGAGAGCGCCTGCGCGGCCAGCGAGCGCGCCGCGACGTGAAACACCGTCGGCGTCAGCTCGCCGGCGATCTTGAACATGTTCGGGATCATCAGGAGCAGGCCCTGCGACGCCGTGAAGGTGGTCGTCATCGCGCCGGTCTGGAGCGCCCCGTGCACGGCGCCTGCGGCACCCCCCTCGCTCTGCATCTCGGTCACGTGCGGCACCGTGCCCCAGATGTTCTTTCGGCCCTCGGACGCCCACTGATCGGCGAGCTCCCCCATCGTCGAGGAGGGCGTGATCGGGTAGATCGCGCAGATCTCGTTCACGCGATACGCGATGGAGGCCGCCGCCTCGTTCCCGTCGAGCGTCTTCATTTTCCGAGGCATGTCTCCTCTTTCGGGCTCAAGACTCAGGGCTCAGGGCTCAAGACTCGATCGCAGCGTGACAGCTCGCCATGTCATAACCCTTGAGCGCGAAGCCCTGAGGTCTCTGCTTCCATCGTGATCGCGCCACAGGGACACTGGTCGTAGCAGATCGCGCAGCCGGTGCACTTGTCCAAGTCGTACTCATAGCGCCTGCCGGGTCCGAGCTTGATCACCGCCTGCTCGGGGCATGCCGAGTAGCAGCCGTCGCACTCGAAGCAGTTGCCGCACGACAGGCAGCGCTGCGCCACATATCGCGCCGCGTCGGGACCAAGTCCGCCGATGACCTCATCGAACGTCTGGCGCCGGCGCTCGATATCGATCGTGCTCTGCCCGCGACGCCTGGCTTCGGCGTGATACCAGAGACGCAGCATCCCGTAGCTGGCCACTTCGTGCTTTGGCGGGGCGGCGTACGTACTCGCCCGCAGCCAGGCGTCGATGGTGCGGGCCGCCTTCTTGCCGTGGCCGACCGCTGTCGTGACCGTCCGGTCGAACGGCACCATGTCTCCCCCGGCGAACACGCCGGCGCAGCCTGTCTGCATGTCGGGTCCGACGATGACCGTGCCGTCCTTCCGGAACTCGATACCAGGCAGCGTCTTCAGGAACGCGGTGTCCGTGTCCTGACCGAGCGCGAGGATCAGCGAGTCGGCCTGGAGCGTCTCGAGCTCACCGGTCGGCTGGGGAAAGCCCCCGTCGTCGAGCTTCATCACTTCGACTGTGACGGTCGTACCGTCGATCTGCTTAATCGTCCGCAGCCAGTGAATCTTGACGCCTTCCTCGATCGCTTCGTCGGCTTCGAAGTCGTGCGCCGGCATCTGCTCGCGCGTGCGGCGGTAGATGATGAGCGGATCGGCGCCGAGCCGGCGCGCCGTGCGTGCCGCGTCCATCGCCGTGTTTCCGCCGCCGTAAATCGCGACGCGACGGCCGATCTTCGGCCGATCGCCGTTGATCTCCACGCTCTTGAGAAACTGCAGCGCGTCGTAAATCTTGCCGGCGTCCCGCGCGGGGATGTCCTGCCGCCGGCTCAGGTGCGCCCCGACGGCGAGAAACACCGCGTCGAACCGGCCGTCAACCTTTTCGGCCATGAGGTCCTGCACGTTGTGATTGAGGACAATCTCGACACCCAGGCCCCTGATGCGATCGATCTCGGCGTCGAGCACTTCGCGCGGGAGGCGGTACTTCGGTATGCCGAAGTGCATCATCCCGCCTGCCAGCGGACCCGCCTCGTGAATGACCACCGTGTGACCCATGAGGGCCAGGTGCCACGCGGTCGACAGGCCGCTCGGTCCCGCCCCGACAACGAGCACGCGCGTGCCTGAAGGCGGTTTTTGCGGTCTGACGGTCCAGCCGTTCGCGAGCGCCATGTCGCCGAGGAACCGCTCGACGGCGTGAATGCTCACCGCCTCGTCGACGTCCTTGCGATTGCACGAGTCCTCGCACGGGTGGTAACACACGCGCCCGTGCACTGACGGCAGAGGATTGTCGCGGACGATGATGTCCCAGGCCTCGCGGTACCGGCCGGCCTGCGCCTCGGCGAGCCACGCCTGCACGTTCTCTCCCGCCGGACAGGCGCCGTTGCACGGCGGCAGGCGATCGATATACAGCGGCCGCATCACGCGGGCCGGCGGCCCTTGACGGCCCGCTACAGGAGCGATTTCTCCATCCATGCGCCAGCACACCCTTCGTTAATCCGCTCATACCCGCGCCGCTCGAGATTTGCCGCGGCAACCCCCGACCGGATCAGCACGATGCGATGGCATCCGCCCGCCTTCGATGCCAGGTCGATGGCGTCGAGCAGCGCGTACAACACGCGGCGCTCCAGGCAGGAGCGGTCAGACCGTATCCCGGACGCAAGATGCACCGCGAAGTCGGGGATGTGCGTCTCCCCGTGCGTCTGCGTGAAGGTCGCGACCCCGACGCGCGCGCCGTCCAGCCGGACGACGATGCGCGGCCAGTTGCGCAGCCGGTTGAGACGTACTCCGGTCAGCGTGCTGCCCGGAAAGAAGCGCCGAAGGTCGGCATCGGAGACACCGGCCGCTTCCGGTCCTTCGACCAGGAGATCGAGGACACGGTCGGCGTGGGTCACCGGTTCGCGCTCGCCATGGTGCCGCTCACAGTTGGCCTCCCGCTTCCTGCATGCCGAGCTTGCGTATGCGATCCCCCAGGGTCGATCGTTTGATCTGCAGGAGCTCAGCCGCCTTGGTCTTGTTGCCATCGCTCGCCTCGAGCGCCCATGCAATCAAGTGCGACTCGACTTCCTGCAGTCGATCGTCGAGCGATACGCCCGGGGGGCGCGTCAGCATCTCGACGGGGACCGGCGCGGGCGCAGTCGCTGACGCCTGAAACAGCATGCCGGCCGGCAGGCACCCACAGCGCACGTGGCTGCACGTACACGTCTGCGCGACGCGTTCGCACGTGTTCTCCAGTTCGCGCACGTTTCCCGGCCACGGATACCGCGCGAAGAGCTCCCGGACCGTGGGAGACAGGACCGGCCGCTGGCCGGCCGATCCCTCGGCGAAGCGCGCGATGAAATAGTCGGTCAGGATCGGAATATCTTCACGACGCTCTCGAAGCGGCGGCAGCCAGATCGGCAGCACGTTGAGCCGATAAAACAGGTCCTGCCGGAACGTGCCGCCGGCGACCATCCTGCGCAGGCAGCGTTTCGATCCCGTGATGACGCGCACGTCCACGGGGATCGAACTGGTCCCACCGACACGCACAACGACACGCTGCTGCAGCACCCGCAGCAGCTTGACCTGCACCGCGGGCGGCACATCGTCCACGTCGTCCAGAAAGATCGTACCGCCGTCGGCCATTTCGAAGCGGCCGGGATGATCCTGGATCGCGCCGGTGAACGAGCCTCGCTCGTGCCCGAACAGTTCCGACTCGATGAGCGTCTCGGTCAGGATGGCGCAGCTGACCGGGATGAACGGTTGGAGACGCCGTCCGCTGTTGTGATGAATCAGGCGGGCGACGAGCTCCTTGCCGGTGCCCGTCTCGCCCACGATGACGACGTTGCTCTCGCTATCGGTGATGACGCGCAGGAAATCGAAGACCGCCCGCATCCGGGGACTGGAGCCCACGACGATCGAGTCGGGTGAGAACCCGCGATCACCGCTGTCCGTTCCGGATGGCCTGCCGGGCGCCTGGTCGCCAGTGTGGAGCACGCGGGAGTCCGCACCGCAACCCCGGTGCCAGCGTGACAAGCCATCAATGCAGCGCGTGAATATGGGGCCGGTTGGCGTTGTTCACCGCGGCGGCGAAGGTCGCCAGCGGACGCTGAACGCCGGACCGCCGGGAATCCGGCAGCGCTGAGGCAGCCATGACTGGCCCGGCGCCCTATGCGGGAAAATGCGCCAGATTCGCGACACCTGGGGCTTCAACCCGCCCGGCACGGCCTTTGTGTTGACGGCCGGGTGATGATGCCTTCGACCTTGAACGCGTCCGCCGACATGCCGGGCGGAATGTCTTCCCGACGTACCGCTGACCTGTTGCAACGGTACGACCGGCCGGGGCCGAGGTACACGTCGTACCCAACGGCGATCGACTTCACCGAG
>JANNHC010000138.1:0-3166 GCA_031404215.1 Acidobacteriota bacterium | reverse complement strand
ACCGAGAGGTTCAGCCCGACATTGAGCACGACCTTCTGGCCGATCGTGCCGCACGCTTCGAGCGGCCGCCTCGGATTGTTGTTCCACAAATCCACGCCCTGCACGAGGTGGCGCCCGACGTTGATGTCGTAATCCTCGATGAACAGGACTTTGCCGGCGAAACGCGGGTCCCGCATCAGGCGGGCGACTTGCTGCAGGACTTCTTTGCCGGGCTGATCGCGAGGGTGCGACTTGCCGGCAAATATCAGCTGCACAGGCAGCTGCGGGTGGCTCAGGAGCGACACGATCGCCTCCATGTCCTCGAGAATGAGGTTGGCGCGCTTGTAGGTGGCAAAACGGCGCGCAAAGCCGATCGTCAGCGCGTCGTACCTGAGCCCGCGGCGTACCTGGGCGACAAACTCCGGACTTTCCCGACGGGCCTCGGCGTAGTGGACGGCGCGGCGGCGCGCCACGTCGATGAGCTGGGCTTTCAGCGTCTGATGCGTCTCCCAGATCTCCCCGTCGTCCACCGCGTCGATCGCTTCCCAGAACCCCGGCTCGCCGCTGCGGGACGGCCAGTCGGGACCGAGGTGCCGGTCGTAGACCTGGCGCATCTGAGGGGCAAGCCACGTCTCGACGTGGACGCCGTTGGTGATATGCCCGATCGGGACCTGTTCTTCGCTGACGCCGGGATACAGCCCCGTCCACATCGCCCGCGAGACCTGGGCGTGCAGCGACGACACGGCGTTGGCGCGGCGACAGGCCTTCAACGCGAGCACCGTCATGCAGAAGTCCTCGCCCTCGTCGGCCACGGCGACCCGACCGAGCGCCATGAAATCGCCGGGCGACAGCGAGAGGGACTCGCGCAGCGGGCCCAGGTGTTCCTCGACGAGGGCCGCGGAAAACCGATCGTGCCCGGCCGGCACGGGCGTGTGCGTCGTGAACACGACCTGCGACGACACGCGCCGGATGGCTTCCTTCGCGTGGATGCCTTCGATGTCCATGCGGCGCCGCACGAGCTCGAGCACCGCGAACGCGCTGTGCCCTTCGTTCAGATGGACGACGCCCGGTGAGATTCCCATCGCCTCGAGCGCGCGGACACCGCCGACGCCGAGCAGCAGTTCCTGCCGAATCCGAACCCGGTGATCGCCCCCGTACAGCCGCGCGGTGAGGTCGCGGTCTTCCGGCTGATTGCCTTCGACGTTCGAGTCGAGCAGCAGCAGCGTGTTGCGGCCAACTGACAGCGTCCAGACGCGCGCCGCGATCGTTCCCGTGCGCGTCTCGATCTGGATGACGACCGGCGCGCCGCTGTTCATCGCCGGCTGAATGGGCAGCTGGCGGCTGTCTACGTCGAGATAGTCCTCGTGCTGCCAGCCCTCGAGATCGAGCCGCTGCCTGAAGTACCCCTGGTCGTAGTAGAGACCGACCCCGACGAGCGGGATTCCAAGATCCGACGCGCTCTTGATGTGATCGCCCGCCAGGATGCCCAGGCCACCCGAGTAAATGGGCAGCGATTCATGCAGACCAAACTCGGCTGAGAAGTAGGCGACCGGCCGGGCGCGAAGCACGCCGGCGTGCCGGCCCCCCCACGTGCGACGCGACTGGAGGTACTCGTGCATCCGGCGGTAGGCGTAGTTGATCCGGCTGTGCAGCGCCAGCTCGGAGGCACGTTCCTCAATCTTGTCGATCGGAATCTGCTGAAGGAGCGCGACCGGGTTGTGCCCGACCTCGCGCCAGAGCACCGGATCGATCTCCCGGAACAGGCTCGTGGCGTCGTTGTCCCAGCTCCACCAGAGGTTCTGAGACAGCGCGGAGAGTCGCTCGTGGGCCGGGGCGATGAGCTGACCGAGCGCCCGCGCCTCGGTCACGATGGGCGCGAGCTGCATCCCCGACGTCACGAGCATGCGCACGTCGTCCGGGGTGAATTCGCGCGGCTCCCTCGTCTGAACCACGAGCACGCCCTGCAGCATGCCGCGATCGACGATCGGCACGCCGAGGAACGAACGATAGGAGTCTTCGCCGGCTTCGCTGAAGTACTTGAAGCGCGGGTGGCGCGCCGCGTCGGCGACCACCTCGGGCCGCAGCCGCTGGGCCACCAGTCCTGCGAGGCCCTCGGTGAGCCGCATCCGGACGCGGCCGACGCTTTCGGGCCGCAGACCGATCGTGGCGGCCAGGACCAGCGTCATGCGATCGGGCTCGAGCAGGTAGACCGAGCAGACGTCGATTTCAAACCGGCGGTGAATCAGCCGGACAATGTTCGTCAGGGTTTCGGACGGGTTGCCGCTTTCGGAGATGAGCCGCGCGATTTCTTCCAGCGTCCAGAGGAGCGACGACTCGTGAAGCGACGTTTGCGGGTTCCGTGCGATCACACACACACCTCCGGTAGCCGTGAGACCGTCATGCCACTGAGCAAGAACGTTGCCTCGATCCGCGTCGGAAACGCTAGTAAATCATCATCCGGCGCGATTGCTGTACGACATTTTATGTCGATTATGCAGATCGAGGTAACAATTTGTGCCTCCGCGCCCGTGGGCGGTGTGGCCGGAATTTACGCCCGCACGACGAGCGAGCGGTTTCGGTCCGGGCGCGCCAATTGCAGCTATAATGCTGCACCCAGCCCGACCCGGGAGCGGCAGCGCGCGAGCGAAGCCCTATCCCGAGTGAATCCGCAGTGTGAATGGGCGAGAGAGCCCTCTCCGGCTGGGTATTTTCCGCCGATTCATAAGACGACAGAAACGTCGGAAGTGGAATGTCATCGACATTAATGTCTACTTGGAGCCGTCGTCTTCAGTACTAACGTCACGAGGAAATACGAATGCCACGCGTAACAAAAAAGAGTGAGAAGGCCCCCGCCCCGCGCGCCAAGCGCGCGAAGCCAGCGAACGGCACGACATCAACGCCGGTCGGCGCCAATGTAATTTCGCGCCTCGCCTACGAGATCTACGAGGCACGCGGCAGGGCCGCCGGTTCGCCGCTGGAGGACTGGCTCCAGGCTGAGCAGCAGCTTTCGAATCGCGCGGAGGTGTAGCGCAACATCACACACCACGCGTGGCGGCTTCTGCAGGCACCAGTTCAGGGCGGCCGGTACGACAGGGGTTGTAATGCAGCCCTTCAGGGCTGCCGGCGCGACGAATTGATGCCCTCTCGCCGATAGGCGCGGGCGAGCAGCGATACCGGGTGCGCGACC
>JANNHC010000137.1:0-2184 GCA_031404215.1 Acidobacteriota bacterium | reverse complement strand
TGGTCTCTCGCGGCCGGTGTGGCTCCTCGGGTGGGTGAGCTTCTTCACCGACATGGCGAGCGAGATGGTCTATCCGCTTTTGCCGCTATTCCTCACGCAGGTGCTCGGCGGCAGCGCGATGTCGCTTGGCATCATCGAGGGAGCGGCCGAAGCCGCCAGCAGCGGGCTGAAGATTCTTTCGGGCTGGCTGTCGGATCGGTGGCGGTCGCCGAAGAAGCTCGTGCTTCTCGGCTACGGCATCGCGTCGAGTGTGCGGCCGCTCATCGGACTCGCCACTGCGTGGCCGCAGGTGCTGGCGATTCGGTTCGCCGATCGTCTCGGCAAGGGCATCCGGGGCGCGCCGCGCGACGCCATGCTCGCCGGGTTCGCCCCCCGGGACGCGCGGGGCCGCGTCTTCGGTTTTCACCGCGCCATGGACCACGCCGGCGCCGTCACCGGCCCGCTGTTGGCGTCGGTCTTCTTGTACTTTTATCCCGGCGACTACAGGACGCTCTTCGCCCTCACCGTCATCCCCGGCATCATCGTCATTCTCTTTATCCTCAAGGTCCCCGACCCGAGCAGAACCCAGCAGAGCCCCGTAGAACCGCACCCAGTAGAACCCGGCAGAACCCCGAAGAACCTGGGAGGATCCTTCTATAGAGCCATGGCCGTCATCCTGCTTTTTTCTTTGGGCAACGCCAGCGATGCCTTTCTTCTCTTGCGGCTGAGCGATCTTGGCGTGGCGGCGGTCTGGATTCCCCTGCTCTGGTCCGCGTTGCACGTCGTCAAGGTGGTGTCGTCTCTCGCCGGCGGCGGCGCGCTGTCCGACAGGTTCGGACGCCGGATCCTTATTTCGCTCGGCTGGCTGTGGTACGCGTTCGTGTATGCGGGGTTTGGATTGTTCGACACGGCGCCTGCCGTGATCGCGATCTTCCTGACGTATGGGTTGTTCTTCGGGCTGACGGAAGGAAACGAGAAGGCCTGGGTCGCGGACATGGCGCCGGAGGGTGCGCGCGGAACCGCGTTCGGCATCTACAACGCCGCCTTGGGAATCGGCACGCTCGCCGCGAGCTTGATCTTCGGCGTGCTCTGGACGCGGGTCTCTCCGCAGGCCGCCTTTCTCACCGGCGCCGGCCTCGCCGTCCTCGCGTCAGCCTTGCTCTTCGCGATGTTCTCGGAAAAGAAACCGGGCTAGACGCCTCCAGGCGCCCTACTTGGTCCCCTTTGGCGCGGCGGCGCGTTTCGCGAGGAACCTCGCGACTTCCTGGTTGTCGGGGAAGTTGTGCGCCAGTTTCTGGGCCAGTTCGGTCGCGCGCGCGTAGTCGCGTTCGCGGACGTGCAGGTCCCACAGCGCGAACTCTGCTTCCGCGCGGGTGTAGAAGTCGGCGTCCATGGTGGTCGCTTCGCGGACGACCGCGATGCCGCGCTTCTTGTTGCCGCCTCCGAGCACCCACCGCGTGCCCCAGGGCATCCTGGTGTTCACGATGTAGTCGATCCAGCCGCGGGACACGCGCGCGCGCACGTGCCCGGGATTGAGTTTCAGTAACGCGTCGAGAGACTTCCGCGCTTCCCAGTATTCGTCCCATCCGGTTTTGTGGCCGAGCAGCCCGAGCTGCAGCCACACGTAGTTCAGGTTCAGCTTTCCGAGGAAGAACAGCGCGTTCTCGTCGTTCGGTTTTGTCTTGAGGACGTCGCGCGCGAGCGCCTGTCCGTGACGGAGATCGGCGTTGAACTCCGCCAGCACGGCGGCGCACGTGACGCAGCGCTTCAGGGCCTCGTCCTTGTCGCCATCACGGGCGTCCTGACCGTTCAGCAGGCCGCGGAGTTGAAACAGCAGCGACGAGGTCCGGACCTCGTCGTTCTCGAGGTCCTGGGAGCCGGACGATCGCAGTGTCAACGCAATCGCGGCCGCTTCCTCGTAACCTGCGTTGTAGAAGAGCCGATACGCGTCGGTCAGCGTCGGGGAAGCAGCCGTGGGAACCGGCGGGGGAGCCTTTTGCGCTGCAGAGGGGCGTGGGACAGCGGCCGAGACCGCCAGGAGTACACAGCAAATTGAGACCGGCGCCCTCGGGCGCTATCCGATGCACTGGCATCTGCTCGGCGACAGCAGCGGCCGCATCACGCGCTCGGCGATCTGGAACAGCAGCCAGCGCTGCATCGTCGTCCACGGCACCAGCGGCGTGACGCTCGCCGACCACAACTGCC
>JANNHC010000136.1:0-7911 GCA_031404215.1 Acidobacteriota bacterium | reverse complement strand
AGCGGCGGGAACTGGCGAACGGCATCAGCCGGATCGTCGATAAAAAGTGAGCGTGCGTATGTTCATGAATGCCTCCGTCACGCCCCAGGCAGCGCTGAAGGGCTGCGCCGCATTCTTGAAACTCATTCTGCAATTGCCGTTTGTAGCGCAGCCCTTCAGGGCTGCCTGCGCGGCACTGTTCGTTTCGGCCGCCATGACCGCGACCACTTTGACCGGCGCCCAGGAGACCCGAAGTTTCAAGCGCATCCAGCTGAGCGACCCGTTCTGGAGCGAAGGGGCCAACTTCGGCGACCTCAACAACGACGGCGCGAACGACATCATCGCTGGCCCATGGTGGTGGGAAGGGCCCGACTTCAAGACGCGCCACGAATTCTACCCCGCCCGGACAACGTTCAAGTTGAAGCTCGGTCCGCTGACGACGGTGGATGTGCCAGGCTTCGAGGGGACGCTCGGCAGGGAAAACAAGTATTCCGACAACTTCTTTGCCTGGCCTTACGATTTCAACAAGGACGGCTGGAAGGACATTCTGATCATCGGTTTCCCCGGCACGGACACGTCGTGGTTCGAAAATCCGAAGGGCAAAGAAACCCACTGGGCGCGCCACAGAGTCTTCGATCAGACGGACAACGAGTCCCCCACGTTCGCCGACCTGACCGGCGACGGACGACCGGAGCTCGTCTGCATCACCAAAGGCCAGTACGGCTATGCCGAGCCCGATTGGGCCGATCCAGCGAAGCCGTGGAAATTCCATCCGCTCTCGCCGAACAACAAATACGGCAACTTCACGCACGGGATGGGTCTGGGAGACGTGAATGGCGATGGCCGGCTCGACCTGCTGGAGAAGAACGGGTGGTGGGAACAGCCCGTGTCGCTCGCCGGCGATCCCGTCTGGACGCTTCACAACCAGCGCATGGGCGCCGGCGGCTCCCAGATGTACGCCTACGACGTCAACGGCGACGGCCTGAACGACATCATCACGGCTCTCACCGCGCACGAGTTCGGCCTGGCGTGGTACGAGCAGTATCGCGAGGGCGCCGACATCAGGTTCCGCGAGCATGTCTTCATGAACAAGGAACCGGCGGACAACAAATACGGGGTGAAGTTCTCAGAAATACACGCCATCGACCTCGTCGATATGGACAGCGATGGACTCAAGGACATCGTGACGGGTAAACGCTTCTGGTCGCACGGGCGTACGGGCGATCCGGACCGCAACGACGCGGCCGTGCTGTACTGGTTCAAGCTCGCGCGGAATGCCGACCGCAGCGTCGATTTCATCCCGTTCCTCATCGACAAGGAGTCCGGTGTCGGCACGCAGGTCGTCACCGGCGACATCAACGGCGACGGTCTGCCCGACATCGTCGTCGGCAACAAGAAGGGCACGTTCGTCCACCTGCACGAAAGGAAGCCCGAAGCGCGATCGGCTTTTTCGGCGCAAGCAGCGGCCCCGGCCATACGCGTAGTCCTCGTTGGCGATTCGACGGTGACCGACGACTCGGGCTGGGGCGCCGGCTTCAGGCGGATCGCGAGCGGGGCCGTGGACGTGTTCAATCTGGCGGCGAACGGCCGCAGTTCCAGGAGCTTTGTTGACGAAGGACGTTGGACGGAGGCGCTCGCGAAACGGGGACAGTACTACTTGATTCAGTTCGGTCACAACGACGAACCCGGAAAGGGTCCGGAGCGCGAGACCGATCCGAAGACGACCTACCGATCGCACATGGCGCGCTACGTGGACGAAGCGCGGGCCATTGGCGCGAAGCCCGTGCTCATCACCTCCCTGGTTCGGCGCATCTACAACGAGGACGGCACGATCCGCACGACGCAGACCCCGTATGTCGAAGCGGTCCGGGCGCTGGCGATCGAGAAGCAGGTCCCGCTCGTCGATCTCCACGCGATTACGACCGCCGACGCCGAGCACGCGGGCGACGAGGCATGGGCCTTTCTCAGTCCTCGGGATGACAAGGGCCAGGTCGATCGCACCCACCTGAACGCGAAGGGTAGCGACGTCGTTGCGCGCCTCCTGGTTGACGCGCTTCGCCAGGCCGTTCCCGAGCTGTCCGTCTATCTGCCCGGCAAACGCTAATCAATCTCCGCCGGGGCTGACGCGCTGGCGGCCGGGTCGAACCCAGACCCTCGCATGCCGTCATGGTTCTTCGATGAGCAGTATCTGATTGACGGCAACGCCGTTCAAGACCTGCCGGACACCGCTTGGCCACAGGACGTCGATCCGGCCGATGATTTTCGCTTTGCCGAGGCCAAAATGCAGACGAATGTCGTTGCTACTGAGGTAACTGGCCACGTTGTTGACTTCCTGAACCTGCCGTCCTTCCGATGTCTCCACCTTGACGGTGGCGCCCAGTCCGAAGGCATTGCTCTTCCTGCCCCTCGCCCGGATCAGGATCCAGTTGCCCCCCTGCACACCCTGATTCCGCAAGAGAGTCGGCCGCTGCCCCACGCTGGTGATGACGACGTCGAGATGCCCGTCGTTATCGAAATCCGCAACGGCAAGCCCCCGGCCGATTCGCTCTCTCTGGAGCGCGGGCCCGCTCTGCAGAGAGACGTCGCGGAACCGTCCACCCACATTCTCGTACAGCAAGTCCTTCTGGGCATACGTGAGGGTCGGTTGGTACAGCTTGATGTTGTCGATCACGTGCCCGTTCGTGACGTGAAGATCCAGATCTCCATCGTTGTCGAAGTCGAATAGCTTCGTCCCGAACCCAAGCGGCACATAGCCGGAACCCAGGCCCGCCTTCGTCGAGACGTCTTCGAAGATCCCGCCCCCCTGATTTTCGTAGAGCGTGTTCAATTCTTCCGAGAAGTTGGTCACGAAAATATCCGGACGCCCATCTCCGTTGTAGTCGGCGCAATCTGTTCCCATACCGGCTTGCGGCTTTCCGTTGAGGTCGAACCCGACTCCCGCCCCGTAAGCCACATCCTCGAACGTGCCATTCCCGTTGTTGCGGTAGAGAAAATTGCGGACCATGTCATTCGCGATGTAGATATCCGGATCGCCGTCTTGATCGAAATCGCAGATGCTGATTCCCAGGCCCTTCCCAGCCGGGTTGGCAATGCCCGATTGTCGCGACACGTCGGCAAACGTTCCGTCCCCGTTGTTGCGAAAGAGCCGGTCCGCGGTTCCGTCGAACAGCGTCGGAAGGCAATACATCCGGTATCCCGGTTTCCGAAGTCCGCAGTACGGGCTGTCGTTCAGCCGGTAGTCCAGGTAATTGACGACGTAGAGGTCCAGGTCGCCGTCGCGATCGAAATCGAGGAAGCCGGTGCTGGTGCTCCATTCAGAAGGCCCGCCGGCGACGCCGGCCGCGGACGTCACGTCTCGGAACGTACCGTCTCCGTTGTTCCGGTACAGGACGTTGGGACCGAAGGCGGTCACATAGAGGTCGAGATAACCATTGTTGTCGTAGTCGCCTACGGCAACGCCCGTCTTGTAAGCGTTCGCACCGGCGCCCTCGCCGGACACTCCGGCTTGCCGGGTCACATCCGTGAACGTGCCGTCACGATTGTTGCGGTAAAGCGCGTGTGCCGTGCCCGGTGCGCCATTGACGAAGTACAGATCGGGAAACCCGTCGTTGTCGTAGTCAATCCAGGCGACGCCCGAACCAAACGTCTCGACCATGCGTTTTTCCGCCGAAGCGCCGGACTGATGCACGAAGGTGATGCCCGACTTGGCGGTCGCGTCCACGAACAGCGCGGGACGAGGAGGCGGGTTCTTGGCGGCCTGGCCTGATGACAGCGCCGGCACACATAGCACGAACAGCGCGGCGACACTCCTGATCCGCATCAACGGCGATCCCCGGCCTGTCTGGCGCGAAGTCTGTCCTGGAGCGGCTTCGTGCGCTCGTCGCTCGGGTCGATCGCCAACGCCTTTCGGAGGGCTTTACCGGCCGCGTCGAGTCGGCCCTGCTGCAACCTGAGGAAACCCTGCTCCAGATAAAAATCGAATTCCAGCTGCTGGTGCTGAGCGAAAGGAGACGCGAGACTCGCGGTCACCCGCGGCATCGCACGCGTGAGCTGCTCGTCAGCCTTTCCGAGCAGGCCTTTCGAGCGGTAGGCCCGCGCCAGCTGAATGCGCACGTCGGGCCGGGACGGGTCGATCCCGGTCCCCTGGCTCAGTGTCTGCAGCGCCTTGTCGAAGCGGCCGGCTTCCAGATACGCGATGCCGAGGTTCAGATACGCATCCGCCATCCTCGGACCGGATTGAACGACCTGCTCCAGCTCACGAATAGCCTCGTCGCGCCGGCCGAGATCGAACAGGGCAAGCCCCAGATAGTATCGGGCCTCCGCAAACGATTCGTCTGCCCGCAGCGCCTGGCGAATGAGTTCCACCGACCGGCCGGGCTTCTTCAGCTGACGTTCCGCCTCGCCGAGCAATGCGAGAAACTGAGGATTATTCGGAACGCGTACGAGCCCGGCTTCCAGTTCCTCGCGCGCTCGAGTCGCCCGGCCCAGATCGAGGTACATGCGAGCCAGATAAAACCGGGCAGGCACGAAGTCGGGATTCAACTCCAGCGCCTGGCGGAGTTCCGCCACGGCCTCGCCCATCAGCTCCGCGGTGCCAAGTGTCCGGTAGCCGATGCCGAGAAGCAGATGCGCCTCAGCCGAACGCGGATCGACGGCCAGGATCGCCTTGAGCTCCTGTATGTCTTCGGTGAGGTGTTCCGCACGGGAGAAGAGGTCGGCCCTGACACGAGTGAGCCTCTCTTCAATCGATGCCTGACCCGCGCCACTCTGAGCAGCCACCGGCAGCGAAGCTGGTCCGAACGCGCCAGTTCCCGCGAGCACAACCGCGATGCAGACACAGGTGTGGGTCATGTTCCTCAGGCCGCGGTCGCGCGTGATCGTCCGGTATGGTGACGCGCAGGGCGCGGGCGCGGTCCTCTATTTCGTGACCGTGACCAGGGCGCCGTCGGCGAGGGTGTCAACGTCGGTCACCGCAACGCGTTCACCGGCCTTCACGCCGTTCAGAATCTCGATCCGATCGCCGAGCCGCTCGCCGACCGCAAGCTCGCGCAGGACCAGCTTTCCGCCGTCCACGACAAACACGCGGTTCACGCCATAGCGGTACTGCAGCGCGGCGTACGGAAGCGTCAGCACGGTGTCCACCTTGCCGCTCTCAATGTGCACGCGGGCGAACGTGCCAGGCTTGAGGGCCGCACTCGCATTCGGCACCAGCGCTTCCATCGGAAACGCACGCGTCGCGGTGTTCACGCCAGGGCTGATCCGCGAAACCTTGCCGGTGAACGTCCTGCCGGCGTACGCGTCCACCAGCAGATCCACGGCCTGACCCGCGCTGATCCACGGCGCCATTCTTTCCGGAATCTCCGCGATCACTTTCAACGGATCGAGCCGCACCACGGCCATGACCGGCATCTGCGTCCTGACCAGCTCGCCGAGATTCACGAGCCGCTTCTCCACGTATCCGTCGAACGGCGCGCGGATGTCGGTATCGCGCAGCTGCCGGCCCGCAAGCTTCATCGTCGCTTCTGACGCCTGGATGCCGGCGCGGAGGTTCTTCGCGTTCTGCAGCGCCGCATCGTAACTCGCGCGTTTCGACTGAAGAATCGCCCGCGCATCGTCGAGCGCCTGCTGCGAGATCAGCGTGCGTTTGTGGAGCTCGCTCGCCCGATCGAAGGCCTGGGTGGCCTGCACCAGGTCTGCGTTGGCCCGCTGGACGTCTGGTGTCTTTTCGATCTCTGGAAGATGCTGCGGATCCGGCGCGCCGTACTGGGCGAGCGTGCGGGCGAGCACCGCCTGCTGCTGTTCGTAACTGTATTGCTGCTTTTCGCGATCGATCTGGATGAGGACCTGCCCCGCCGTCACCCGATCGCCGAGATCGGCCAGGATGCGGCTCACCTTGCCGTCGGCCTCGGACGAGATCGTAACCTGGTCCACGGCGGCCAATGTGCCGACGACGTCAACCGCGCGGCGGACCGAGTCGCGGCGAACGACCTCGACCTGCACCGGCTTTGCCGCGGCCTCACGGCTGCGGGCCTGGGCCGTGTCCGGCTTCGAGCAGCCCCCCGCGCTCAGCGTGAGGGCCACGAGGATAGGGATTCGGGACAGGTGACTCATAAATGGACGCGTACTGAGATGGCTGAACGCATGGTACACAACCGGGCAGCCAGAACGAATCGTCAGAGTATACGTGGAAGACCGGCCCTTCAGGCACCTGGGCTCGGGACCATGGCGCGGCGGCTTTTTGACTCTCCTTGCGACTATCGCACGGAATAGAATGCGTGTTCCCATGAACACTGACGTGGCCGTTGGCGTGGCGTCCGCGCCGACCTTCGACGATCGCAGGAAAACCGCCGATCGCGTGTTCCGCGGAGCGCTGGCATTCAACACCGCGCTCACGGCGTTCTGGCTGTTTGCCGTGATCACGCACCGCGGCGGCGGGGTCTACGAGCACTACGAGATCAACCGCGAAGCCATTCTCCCCCTCATGTTCGGCATTTTCTTCTTCTACGTGATCTGGGGCTTCATCTGGTACGGGGTGAAGACCCTGCTGCTGAAGTACTTCGTGGGATTCTCGAAGGAAGAGCGTCGTCAGGCGTTTGGCTCGCGCATGCGCACCCCGTTCGACGTGGCGGCATTGACCGCGCGCTACTCGGAGCGCCGGATTCGGATCGCCGACATGATCGGCCGTCGCGGCCGGTTCATCACGCTCGCGCTCGCCGGCTTCTTCTACATGTATTCCCGCGTCGCCATCGAGCAGAACCCGGGCTTCGCGACGCTCTTCCTCAGCGACAACCTGTTCGACGCCGTTGTCACGAGCTGGGTGTTTCTCGGGTTCTACTATGCGGACGGGTTTCTCGCGGCGGCATTCTACGGACCACAGTCGCGGGTCATGGACGGAGTCCTCGCACGGGCGAACTGTCTGCTCATCACGACGCTCTGGACCGCTTTCAAATTCATCATGGTGCCGCTCGGAACCCGCCTGGCCACCGTGTTCCCGCCAGACCAGTTCGCCGCGGTGTTCGCGCTGATCTGGGGCTCGTACATCGTGGCGGACGGGCTCGCCGAGATCGGCGGCGCGCTGTTCGGCAAGCAGAAGCTCCGCGTGCGCGGCATCGGCGACGTGAACCGTAAGTCGATCGGCGGCACCGTCTCCGGCCTTGTGGGCTCGTTCGTTTTCTGCCTCTGGATCGTCCTGGCCCAGGATCTGCCGGGTTCGTGGATCGCGCTCGCGGCGACCATCTCCGTGTCGAATACGCTCCTCGAACTGTATTCGCCTCGAGGCACGGACGACTTCTTCATGGCCACCGGCAACGCGCTGATCTGCCTCGCCTTCGGCCTGTACGTGCGGTAAGCGGCTGGCGGATCGCGAGGCGTCCTGGAGTTCGCGACCCAAAGCGCCTGAGCGGCCAGACCAGCGCGAATCAGAACGTCGCGCGGACGACGAACTGAATCTGGCGCGCGGCGGTCGCGGCTTCGGTGATCGTGCCGAACTGCGGCGTGTTCACGAAGCGGTTCGGCGTGGCGTAGTTGACCGTGTTCAGGAGGTTGAACACTTCGACGCGGAAATGCAGCTCGGCGGCGCCAGCCGGAATCGCGCGATCCAGCGCCAGATCGGCCTTGCTCAGGCTCGGCCCCCAGACGCTGTTGCGCGTCGCGGTGCCAAAGGTGAACGGGGCCGGCGTGGCGAACGCGGCCGTGTTGAACCACATGTCCGCGCTGCGCTCGTTCGCCGCCAGGTCGGGCGACACGCCCGCCACCACGTTCGCCCGAATCGGGTTGACGTTCAGCAGCGAACCGGCGTTCGCCGTGTCGCCAAAGACGCTGATGGTGAACGGGAAACCACTCTGCCACTGGTAGATCAACGACGCCTGCCAGCCGCCGAGCAGGGCGTGCGCGATCTTGCCGGCCGTGCCGACACCACCCGAGGCGGAGACC
>JANNHC010000135.1:0-1844 GCA_031404215.1 Acidobacteriota bacterium | reverse complement strand
CTCATCCTGGTCACGGCCATCACGAATTCGGCAATGCGGAAACGTATTTCCTCGTGGGTGATGCTTTGGGGAAAGCGATGAAAAAACTTCGCTCCGGGCTCCCTTCGCAGGGAGCCAAGTCTGGAAACGGAGTGTCACAGGATTCACAACCGATTGTGGCGCAAGGCGAAGGACTCACATTTTCTGCCGCCGAGCACCAACGCCAGACCATTTATCACTCGCCGCAGAAGCCGGGCTTCACAAGTTGGGTTGGTGCCTGGACGATGCCGGACGGCAGTCTGATGGTCAGTTTCACAAAGGCGACTGGTCCGGTCGAGGGACGGCCGCAGGCATCCAAGGACGTTCAGCGCCGACTGACGTGGCCTCCGCCGGGCCACCCCGGCTATGACATGACGGGGCTCGACATGCGCAACGTCCATCTTCGCTCGACCGACGCGGGAAAGGTCTGGCAGCCAGTCAGTGCCGACGCCTTCAAATCGTGCATGAACGGAGTCACCAACGAGGCGCAGACCGCGCTCGCCGACGGCACCGTCCTACGCGGGGTATTCGGGTTCTATCTCCCCTACGATCCGGACGTGCCTCAGACAGGTTTCTTGCAGCGGTCCAGCGACGGCGCGAATACGTGGGGCAAGCCTGAAGTTCCGCTCGACGCGGCGAAGTACTCGACCTGGCCGCGACGAATTCGGGTGTTGCGCGACGGCCGGATCGTCATTCTGGTCGGCGTGGCACGGGCTCCGGCCGGCAGCCAGACCCGGCAAGAATTCAGTAAGGTGGTGGAACCGGCACTGCTCGTCTCCTCCGATCAAGGTCGCACCTGGATAGGCCCGCTGGCCGCGATTCCGGCCGAGCAGCGTGGCGGCTGGACCGAGGAGTTCGACGCCGCGGAACTTGCCAACGGTGATTTGCTGTGCATCTTCCGGCGCGCGAGCGATTCTAAACGCTGGCAGAGCATGCTCAAGAAATCGGGCGATACCTGGGTCGCGGAGAAAGCCGGCCCATCCGTTTTGCCGCATAGCGGTCAGCCAGAGTTGCTCGCAACGCGCGAAGGGCCAATTCTGCACGTCGCGACCAGCGGCATCCACTGGACCGGCGACGCGGGTCAGGCCTGGCACAAACTCGACGTCCCAGGCACGGCCTATTATCCCCGTACTGTTCAAACAAGTGATGGCCGGATCTTTGTTTTCGGGCACGTCGGCGGCGACGACGCCTACGGCAAGGTCGATCAGTCGATCGTCATGGACAGTTTTCGACTCATAAAAGAATGATGGGGGGCTCCCCCGCACAGCATCCAGTTCAGGAGCAGACAGATCGCTTGCAGTCCGCTCGTATCGACGGACATGAACTACCGCAGCGAGCCGGTTGACCATTGCGATGACCTTCAGTTCCGACAAATCTGATTCGGCACGGCGCGTCCAGCGGCCAAGTGAATTTAATACGAAGCGACTCTCCACTTGGTCGTCTCGGTATTCAATCCACACCCTGGTACGAGTCGGCGGATCGGTTGGTCCTGCGCGCCACGAACTTCGTTCGAGGATTATCGTTTTCTTTTTTTGTGGCCGCCGCAGTAATTCTGCTGGGGTGGGCGCAAACGAATACCTTGGACGAGAGCAAGGCCAGGCGTGGTAGGGCGATGATGGGGAGCCTCTTTCTCGTGCTCGCGTGCGGGACTTGGTTAGCTCCCCAGCGCGCAGTGTTTGATCGACGCCGCGGAAAACTTTCACGGCGCGTTTGGTTCTTCAGGTTTTGCTATCCGTTGGAAGAAATTATCGCCGTGCAGGTCATCCACGGCGGGCGGCCTATGCCAGCAAAATCATCCTTGTATGAAACGCGCGAGCTCAATCTGG
>JANNHC010000134.1:0-2895 GCA_031404215.1 Acidobacteriota bacterium | reverse complement strand
TATTACGCGGAGCATGTCCAAGACAATCTCCCTCTGCCTCGCCGTCATGCTTGCCGCGGCGGCGCCGGGCGCACTGCCGAACGAAACCACCCAGGAAGTCCTGACGCTCGAGGGAGACGTCAGCCCGGTCCACGACCCCGTCGTCATCAAGGAAAAAAGCACGTACTACGTGTTCTGCACCGGGGGGACGCACCGGCCAGGGAGTGATCCCGATCCGGGCGTCCGCGAACATGCGCACGTGGAAAGCCTCAGGCTTCGTGTTCGAATCGCTGCCTGAGTGGGCGATTCGCGAAATTCCGATGGCCCGCAACGCCTGGGCGCCCGACATCTCCTACTTCAACGGGAAATACCACCTCTATTACTCCGTGTCGTCGTTCGGCAGCAGGAACTCCGCGATCGGACTGGCGACAACGCGCACGCTGGACACGGCCAGTCCCGACTACAAGTGGACCGACGAAGGGCTGGTCGTCCGCTCGTATCATGACAAAGACGACTGGAACGCGATCGACCCCAACCTGGTCCTCGATGGCAACAACGCGTGGCTCACCTGGGGCAGCTTCTGGGGCGGCATCAAGATGCGGCGCGTCGATCGGGCAACCGGGCAACTGTCCGCCACGGAGACGACACTGCACTCGCTCAGCAGCCGTGCTCGCGAGCAGCCCATCAACGGCTCGGTCGAGGCGCCGT
Organism: Acidobacteriota bacterium; assembly: GCA_031404215.1. Lineage (GTDB taxonomy): Bacteria > Acidobacteriota > Vicinamibacteria > Vicinamibacterales > 2-12-FULL-66-21 > JALZOC01. Next base: position 2,208 of record JANNHC010000134.1, on the reverse strand, counting down.
TCATCGTCCGGCACGGCGACTACTGGTACCTGTTCGTCTCGTTCGATCGGTGCTGCCGGGGCGCCCAGAGCACGTATCACGTCGTGGTGGGCCGCTCGAAAGCCGTCACCGGCCCGTACGTCGACAAGGACGGCAAGGCCATGACTGAAGGCGGAGGATCGCTCGTCATCGAGGCCACCACCCCCACGTGGCGCGGCCCTGGCCATCAGGCAATCCTGACCGACGGCGCCCAGGACTACATGTTCTTCCACGCGTATTTCGGCGAGGGACGCGGCCGAGGATCGGCTCTGCAGGTTTCGACGCTGGTCTGGGAGAACGGCTGGCCTCGGGTGGGCGCATTGCCATAATCCCAGACCGTTCACAAGGCGAAGGCGGACGCAAAAACCGTCACGACGCCGGCGTCGATGGCCACCACGTCGAACCGGCAAGGTCTCGCGGTCAAACGGTGCCGGGCGAGGTATTCCACGGCCATCGAGGCCACGCGCCGCTGTTTGCGGGGAGTGACCGCCTCCGCCGCGGTACCAAATTCCGCGGTCTCCTTCGCCTTCACCTCGACGAACACAATCGTTTCGCCGTCGCGCGCGACAACGTCGATTTCACCATGCCGGGTGCGGTAGCGACGGGCTAAAACTGCGTACCCGCGACGCTCCAACTCGGCGACGGCGAGATCTTCCCCATGTTTTCCAAGCGCTTGACGTTGCCTTGTCATGAGAGGCCTCCAGCACGATGCAAGGGGGCCTCCCCGGGCCAGGACGGCGGGCGGAGAGTCAGCGACGGGCAGTCGCGACTTCGGTCAGCGCGGCGTCCATCACCTTGATGACGCTGTCAGCTTGCGCCTGGGTCAGGACCAGCGGCGGAGCAAGGCGTACGGCATTTCTGCCGGCGCCAAGGATCAGGACGCCGCGGCGGAACATGGCCTGCACGAGGGCGTTGCGTTCGTCCACGGCGCGCTCCTTCGTCTGACGATCCCGCACAAGCTCGACGCCGATCATCAAACCCTTCCCACGCACGTCGCCGATGAGGGGATGCTTGCTTTGCAGCTCGCGCAGTCCGTCGAGGAAATGGGCGCCGACGACGGCCGCGTTGGCGACGAGCGACGCCTTGAGCAGCTTGATGGTCGCATTGGCGGCGGCGCACGAGACGGGGTTTCCGCCGAACGTGCTCGCGTGAGCGCCCGGCGGCCACGACATGATCTCCGCGCGTGCGCAAGTCACGCCAAGCGGCAGTCCCGATGCGATCCCTTTCGCGATGTTGACAACGTCCGCCTTCAGATCGAAGTGATCCGACGCAAACATCTTCCCCGTGCGGCCCATGCCGGACTGCACTTCGTCCACGACGAGCACAATGCCGTGCTGCGTAGCCACCTCACGCAGCCCCTGCAGGAACGCCTTTGGCGGGATGATGTAGCCACCCTCCCCCTGGATCGGCTCGACGACGATGGCAGCGACCTCGTCGGGAGCGGAGAGGTGGACAAAGATTTGATCGGTGATGAACCGCAAACACTCGGCGGCACACTGATCCGCGCTGCCGTTGAAGCGATACGTATCGGGATATGGCGCGTGATATACGCCCGGAATGAGCGGGCCGAAACCGCGCCGCTGAATAGCCTTGCTCGCGGTCAGCGACAACGAGCCGAGAGAGCGCCCATGGAACGCGCCCAGAAACGCAATGATGCTCTGCCGCTTGGTGTAGTAACGCGACAGCTTGATCGCCGCTTCAGTGGCCTCGGTGCCCGAGTTGCCGAAAAACGTCCTGACCGGACCTTCGATGGGCGCAATGCCGGCCAATTCCTCCGCGAGACGCACCTGCGGCTCGTAATAGAAATCGGTCCCAGACATGTGAATGAACTTCTGAGCCTGTTCGGTGATCGCCTTGACGACATCCGGATGCGAGACGCCCGTCGAGTTCACCGCGATGCCGGCCGCGCAGTCGAGAAAACGGTTGCCGTCCACGTCCTCCACCACCGCCCCTTCGCCACGCGCGATGACGAACGGGTAATCGCGTGTATACGACGGCGACACGAACTGCCGATCGCGATCGATGATCGCTTTCGCCTTCGGTCCCGGCAGCGAAGTCTTGATATCTGGACCGTCCATCTATGAATCCCTCATCCCTCATCCCTCATCCTCAATCCCTCATCCTTAATCCTCAATCCCTAACCTAATCCCTCATCCCTCATCCCTCATCCTGAGGCGTGAGCTACTTCCG
>JANNHC010000133.1:0-14416 GCA_031404215.1 Acidobacteriota bacterium | reverse complement strand
TGAGCGTGATGCTGTGCGAGCGCGGGATTCGCACCTTCGAGAGCTACACCCGCAACACGCTCGACATCTCCGCGATTCCAGTGGTGCGAAAACTGAGCCATCTGCCGATCCTTGTCGATCCGAGTCACGGCACGGGTTTGCGCGACAAGGTCGCGCCGATGGCGCGCGCGGCCGTCGCGGCCGGGGCGGACGGCCTTCTCATCGAAGTCCATCACGATCCCGACCACGCCATGAGCGACGGGGCACAGTCGCTGTTCCCGACGCAGTTCGACCGGCTGATGGCGGAGCTCCGAATCATCGCCCCAGCCATCGGGCGAAGCATCTGTCTCGAGCCGCTGGCGCGCCGCGGCTGGGGAGTGTAGGAGGGCTCAGGGCTCAGGCTGGGTGCTCGAGGTGGGCGGGTCAAGCAAGAAGGGCAGGGACGAGACTGACGTGCCGACGATGCTGCCGATGGCTGGTGAGGCGGGCGGGGGAGGCGCGGCCGCCGCGCCATTTGAACGCATCGCGATCGTGGGCTTCGGGCTCATCGGCGCGTCGATTGCGCTCGCGGCGCGGGCGCGCTGGCCGTCCGCGCTGTTGATCGCGGTCGATCGCAAAGCGGTCATCGAGACCGCGATGCGGATGCACGCCGCAGACGTGGGGGGGGACGACCTCGTCATGGCGGCCGAGGCCGATTTAATCATCCTCGCGGCGCCGGTGCGCGCCAACGTGCGGATCCTGTCCGAGGTGCCGGCGCACGTGCCCGGCGAGGCAGTCGTCACCGACGTCGGCAGCACCAAGCGGCAGATGGCGGCGGCGGCCCGCGATCTGCCGGCGAGGCTGTGCTTTATCGGGGGGCATCCACTGGCCGGCGCCGCGGTGGGGGGCCTCGAGGCCGCGCGGCCGGACCTGTTTGCCCGGCGTCCGTGGGTCCTTACGCCAGCCACCGAGCAGCACGTGGAAGCCGCGAGGCTTTCCTCCTTCGTCGAAGGCCTGGGCGCGCGTGTGCATCTCGCGACCCCCGAGGCGCACGACTCGATGGTCGCCTATCTGAGCCACCTTCCACAGCTGACGGCGAGCGCGTTGATGCATCTGGTGGGGGAGCGTGCCGGCGCTGACGGACTGGCGCTCGCGGGGCGCGGGCTGAGCGATACAACCCGCCTGGCGTCGAGTCCGGCCGACATCTGGCGCGATATCACCGCCACAAACCACGACAACATCGCTCGCGCGATCGACGAGCTGGTGGACATCCTGTTGAAACTGAAAACCGGCGCGCAGGCCGACAGCGACGCGCTTGGAGACACCTTCGAATCCGCCGCGCATTGGAAGCGCGTACTCGAAGCGGGACGAGACAAGGCGTGAGCGGCCGCCGGGTCGTCGCGACGAGGACGTATCTCGAGATGCGGGACCGCGGGGACCTGGCGCACGCGCGGGTCCCTGATCCTGCGTGCCGCGTCGAGCGCATGCTCGATTGTGCCCCGTCGTTCTGGCGGTTTCTCTACACCGAAGTCGGGCAGGAGCACTTCTGGGTGGATCGCCTGCCGTGGAGCGTTGACGAGATCCGGACGTATCTCGCCGACCCGGCGGTGTCGATCTGGCTGCTGTCGGTGTGGGGTTCTCCCGCCGGCTATTTCGAGCTGCGGCGAGCCGCGGAGGGGAGCATCGAAATCGCTTACTTCGGCCTGCTGAAGCACTTCCATGGCCGCGGCCTCGGCGGCCACTTCCTGACGCAGGCCGCCCTGCAGGCATGGAACGCGGGCGCCACACGCGTCTGGCTCCACACTAACACCTTCGATCACCCCGCTGCCCTGCCAAACTACCTGAAGCGCGGGTTCCGGACATTCAAAACGGAGAACTACCTTCTCGACGTGTAGGGTACGGGCTGGTCTGGACCGGGCTGCGCGCGATTGCGCGGCTCTGCGCGAAGTCGAAGGCGGGTGTCCCAACCACGACCCGTGCAGCTCGACGGGCATCGCATCGCTATAATTCTCTGAATGCATCCCCTATGGGAGCCGTCGGCCGATCGAGTCGTGCGCGCGAGGCTGACAGCGTTCATGCGAGACGTGGGCGCGGCTTCCGGGCTGGAACTCGCGGGCTACGACGACCTGTATCGCTTCTCGATCGACCGGCCCGCCGACTTCTGGCGTCACGTCTGGTCCTTCTGTTCAATTCGCGGCGAGATGGGCGAGCGCGTCGTTGTGGACCTCGACAGGATGCCCGGGGCCAAATTTTTTCCCGACGCGCGCCTCAACTTCGCCGAGAACGTCCTCCGGCGGCGCGACGACAGGGCGGCAATCATCTTCAACGGTGAAGGCCGGCGGAGGACGCTGACGCACGCAGAGCTCTACCTCGACGTGGGGCGATTCGCCGACGCGCTCAGGCAGGCAGGAATACGGGCGGGCGATCGCGTCGCCGGCTACCTGCCGAACCTGCCCGAGACGATCGTCGCGGCGCTGGGCGCCGCCGCGATCGGCGCCGTCTGGTCGTCCTGCTCGCCAGACTTCGGCGTGCAGGGCGTGCTCGATCGCTTCGGGCAGATCGAACCGCGCATCCTGGTTGCCGCCGACGGCTACTTCTACGGAGGGAAACGTCATGACCAGGGGTCCCGGCTCGCCGAGATCGTGCGAGCACTGCCCTCCGTCGAGCACACAGTGGTCGTGCCCTACGCGGATCCGGACGCCTCCATCGCCGACGCGCCACGGAGCAGCGCATGGCGCACCTGGCTTGGCAATGGCGAGATGCCGGTCGTCGCGTTCGAGCCGCTGCCCTTCGATCATCCGCTCTACATCCTGTACTCGTCCGGCACGACCGGCGTCCCGAAGTGCATCGTGCACGGGGCGGGCGGCACGCTGATTCAGCATCTGAAGGAGCATCAGCTTCACTGCGACATTCATCCCGGCGATCGTGTTTTCTATTTCACGACGTGCGGGTGGATGATGTGGAACTGGCTCGTCACGGCGCTCGCCTCAGAGGCGACACTGCTGCTGTACGACGGGTCCCCCTTTTACCCGGACGGGAACGTGCTCTTCGACTTCGCGGACGACACGGGAATGACTCTCTTCGGCACCTCCGCGAAATTCATCGATGCCGTGAGCAAGGCGGGGCTCAGCCCGATCCGGACGCATCGTCTCGAGACGGTGCGGACGATGACGTCAACGGGATCGCCGCTGGCCCCGGAGAGCTTTTCGTTCGTGTACGAGCACGTCAAGCGCGACATCCATCTGGCGTCGATTTCCGGGGGAACCGATATCGTGAGCTGTTTCGTCGGCGGCGTGCCGATCGCGCCCGTCTGGCGGGGAGAGATTCAGGCGCGCGCACTGGGCATGAAGGTGGACGTCTTCGACGAGGCGGGGCGCTCCCTTGTCGCGGGGGAGAAGGGGGAGCTCGTGTGCACGATGCCGTTTCCGTCGATGCCGATCGCGTTCTGGAACGATCCGGATCGCCGCAAGTACCACGCGGCGTACTTCGAGAAGTACCCCGGCGTGTGGCGTCACGGCGATTACGTCGCGCTGACCGAGCACGGGGGCGTGATCATCTACGGACGCTCCGACGCCGTCCTCAACCCCGGGGGTGTGCGTATCGGGACGGCGGAGATTTACCGGCAGGTCGAGCAGATCGACGATATTCTCGAAAGCCTGGTCATCGGGCAGCAATGGGAACGCGACGAGCGGATCGTGCTGTTCGTCAGGCTGAGAGAGGGCGCGACGCTGACGCCCGAGCTCGAGGACCTGATCCGGCGGCGGATTCGGGAGAACACGACCCCTCGGCATGTTCCCGCCCGCATCGTGCAGGTCTCGGACATACCGCGGACCAAGAGCGGGAAGATCGTCGAGCTGGCTGTGCGCGACGTCGTGCACGGACGCGACATCCAGAACCGGGAAGCGCTCGCGAATCCCGAGGCGCTGGAGCAGTTTCGGGGCCGCGCTGAACTGCAGTCCTGACCCGGAAGAGAGCAAGGTCAACCGTGTTGGATCAGAGAGTGAGGATGACGCTGCACGTGCTGGCCGGGATCACCGGCCACGCCCGCAGCGAAGCGCCGCTCGAGTGTTGTGGGCTCCTTGCCGGAGAAGGTGGCCTGATCGACGAGTACATCGAAACCCGCAACCTCAGGTCGAGTGGGGTGGCATACCAGATCGATCCGGTGGATCACTTCGCAGCGCTGAAGCGCCTGCGCGCGCGCGGCCGCGCGATCCTCGGCGCCTATCATTCCCACCCGCGGAGCGCCGCCGTGCCGTCGCCGACTGACCTGGCGGAAGCGGCCGACGGGGAATTCATCCACGTCATCGTGTCGCTGGTCGCCGAACCGCCCGATGTCCGCGCCTACCGGCTGGACGGCGGCCACGTGGCCGTCGTCTCCATTGCTCCAGTGCCGTGAGGACCAGGGTGCCGGACGGGATGTCTCTCAGCCCGGGAAGCCGCCCCCGTCGCGCGCGCCCGGACGGACCTTGACTTCGGCTGCGCCGCGCGCCACCACCTTGTCTTTCTGTTTCAGGCGGAACTCGACACGATAATCGCCGGAGATGTTGTACGTGTGATCGATGGTGAAGCGGCGTTTGATCTCGCTCTTTCCCGCTTCGTACGGTTCGCAGTCGGTCTTGGACTCCGAGTGCGTGTCGTCGCCCCAGTCCCACTCGACTGACGCGCAGTAGAACTCCTCGTAGTCGTCTGCGCCGCCCTTGAGTTCGGCGGTCAGGACCACGCGGGCAGGCGAGAAGCCGACGATCGGCGAGACTCGTACCGAAACGCTGGGCTTGGCCTTCTTGTCTGGACCGGCTGCCTGGGTGGCTACAGCGAGTGCCGATGCACAGAGAATCGCTGGCAAGGCGCGGCGAACGAAGAGCAGGTGCATATCAACCTCCGTGGGCTGGCGACAGGAGCGATCCTACCATGCGGGGTCCCGGCCCGGCGGACAAGGCCTCACGACGAACGGCGGAGCCGATTACGTGCATGGAAGACGAAACGCGAATCCACCCGTATAATTGAGGGATGCCGTTGACCGTGCCCCTGCCCGCGATCGCGCTGAGCGCCGCAGCTCCTGCCGACATCGACACCGATCTGCTCGCCGTGCCGATTTTCGAGGGGGATGACACGGGTGCAGACCTCCGGGCTTTGGACGGCGCGACCGGCGGCGCGCTGATGCGCGCGCAGGAATCGCGCGAACTCCGGGGCCGGCTCTTCGAAATGCTCGTCACCCCCGTGACGAACGGCTGGCGGGTGGGCCGGATCGCGTTTATCGGCGCCGGAAAGCGAAACGAATTCAACACCGATCGTCTTCGCCGCGTGGCGGCTGCCGCCGCGCTTGGGGCGCGGCAACGGCGCGTACAGCGGATCGCCTGGCTCAACCGTGGGGATATCCCGCTGCTCGCCGCGGTACAGGCCGCGACGGAAGGCATCGCGCTCTCGGCCTTCAGCGCCGACCGTTACAAGAGTGGTGAGCGTGGCGCGCCGCCGCTCGATCAGGCGTTGATCGTGGCCGGGCCGGTTCCGGAGCCGTCCGAGCTCGAAGCCGCGATCGAACGAGGCCGAATCCTCGGAGAATCGTCGAACATCGCACGCGAGCTGAGCAACGAGCCCGCGAACGTGCTGACGCCGTCGGTGTTCGCGGAGCGCGCCGCCGAGATTTGCGGCGCCGCCGGAATCGCGGTGGACATACTCGACGAGCGCGAGATCGCGGATCTCGGAATGGGCCTGCTCCTCGGAGTCGCACGGGGCAGCGCCGAACCGCCGCGCGTCATCGTCATGCGCCACAGCCCGGCCGGAGCGCCGCACGCGCCGGTGCTTGGGCTCGTCGGCAAGGGGATCACCTTCGACACCGGCGGAATCTCGATCAAGCCGGCTGATGGCATGGAGCGGATGAAGGACGACATGGCCGGCGGAGCCGCGGTCATCTGCGCCATGCGGGCGATTGGGCTGCTCAACGCCCCCATCAACGTCATCGGCATCGTCCCCACGACCGAGAACATGCCGGGTGGCCGCGCATTGAAGCCTGGGGACGTGCTCACGTCGGCCTCTGGAAAGACCGTCGAAGTGATCAACACCGACGCCGAAGGCAGACTCGTGCTCGGCGACGGCCTGTGGTACGCCCGGAAGCTCGGCGCCACGCACCTCGTGGACGTGGCGACGCTTACCGGCGCCGCCGTGGTCGCGCTGGGCAAGGTGACATCCGCGATCTTCGGACAGCCCGACTCGTGGGTGGGTGTCGTCCGCCGGACGGCGGACGCCTCCGGGGACCGCTGCTGGCAACTGCCGCTCTACGACGAATACGCCGAGCAGCTGCGCAGCGAGATTGCCGACATGCTCAACACCGGCGGGCGTCCCGCCGGCGCATGCACCGCAGCGATGTTTCTGAAGGAGTTCGCCGGCGGGTTGCCGTGGGTGCACCTCGACGTCGCCGGAACGGCGTGGTCCGATGAAGCCAAGCCGTGGATGCCGAAAGGTGCGAGCGGCGTCGGCGTCCGAACCCTTGCCGAGCTCGCGTTCACGAGCGCCGAGTGGAAGTAACGATGCTTCAGCAGAACCCGATCATCGTGCAGGTCGTCCAGCAGCCGGTCGAGTCAACGACCTTGGCGGACGTGCTGATCGGGGCGATCGGATTAATCGGCGTCCTCGGCGTGCTCGCCGTCCTCCTGGGAGGGTTGCTGGGCGGACTGCTGATCGGCATCAAGGTGTTTCGCCGCCGCCTCGATATCGAGCCCGCCTCCGACTCCGACATCATTCACATCGTTTGAAAAAGGCTCAGCGCGCGCCGAGACCGACGACGCCCGCCCGGGACCTCTTCAGCGACTGCTGGTAGCGCAGGACGGCGTCGAGCAGTGCCTCGGCAATCTGCTGCCTGTAGATCGATGTCTTCAGGAGCTGTCCCTCCTGCCTGTGCGTGACGAATGAGATCTCGGCCAGCACGCTCGGCATCGCCGCGCCGATAAGCACGACGAAGGGCGCCTGTTTCACGCCGAGATCCCGCAGCTGCTTGTTCCGCGACGAGAGGCGCCGGACCATCGAGCGCTGGACCATTTCGGCGAAGTCGCGCGATTCGTCGATCTTGTTGTTGAGCGCAATCGCGCGGACGATGTCGGGCAGGCTGTGCATCGCACGCCCGGAGGTCGAATTCTCGCGCGCCGCGACCGCCTCGGCGTCCGGATTCGACGCGAAGTTCAGGAAGTACGTTTCCACCCCGTGCGCCTTGGGATTGCGGCTGGCGTTGGCATGGATCGACAGGAACAGGTCCGCGCCTTCGCGGTTCGCCATCGCGGTGCGTTCTTCTAGCGGGATGAACGCGTCGGTGTCGCGCGTCATCACCACCTCGACGCCCGGCTGCTTCTCGAGTAGGCGGCTCAGACGCGTCGCGATATCCAGCGTCAGCTCCGACTCGCTGACCCCGTTCGCCTGCGCTCCGGGATCGTGTCCACCGTGCCCCGCATCGATGACGATGCGCGAGACGCCCAGCCCGAGCTGCCGGGCGAGCGAGAATTTCCCGTCGGAGTTCGCCGAGGGGAACGCGGGAGGAATCGGTGTGGCGGCGATGACCGGCCGGGACACGAGCGGTCGTGCCGGCGGCTCAGGCCTCGGCAGCGACGGAATCTTCGCCGAGTTTGGCGGCGGGAGGGGGGTAGGAGTGAGCGTCGGCACTAGAGCCGCCGGCGGGCGCGCCGGCGCCGGTGCCGCCCACTCGCCCGATGTGCTCACGGTACGCGTGCCGGTGTTGAGATCTGCACGCACGTCACGGCGATCGGCAGGACCCGGCTGCGGCACAGCAGGCCCACTGACCTCTGTGTCCACCTGCGGCCTGAAGTCGACGACGAGGCGATACGGGTTGTAGAGCGTGAAGACGCTGTAACTGTCCACCCCCTCCATATCGAAGACGATGCGGGTCGTCGCGTGGGGATGGCGTCCCAGCCTGATCTCGCGCACGATCTGATCGCTGAACCGGAGCGTGGCGTCGACGAGCGACGGCACGGTCCGCGTGCCCCGCAGATCGAAGAAGACACGGCGGGGATTCTCCAGCCGCTCCGCGCGGAATGTGGCTTCGGCGTCCATCTCGATCGTGACGCGCATGCCTTCCGGGATCGCAGCCCGCTTGATGTCGCGAATCATCACGGCGGACGGCGCCGGTGCGATCGCCCGGGCGTCGCCCGTCGCGTCCGTGCCGCCGGTCGCGACGGCCTTCTGCGGTTCAGTGCCTTACGCCGGCCTGGCGCCGGGCCCCGCCGGAACCGGCGCCAGAGACGGGAACGCCGCGCTCATGCCTCCCGCGGCGAGGACCTCCTCCACACGGGCCACGAGCGAGCTGCTCGGGTAGTGGTCCCGCAACTGGACGAGCATGCGCTCGGCCGCCCGTCGATCGGCGGCCTGGCTGAATCGCTCGAACGCGAGCAGCGCGAGGTTCGCGCCCTGCCAGAGCGCGTTGTCGCAGTACCCGCTCGCGGGGAACCGGCGCACGATGGCGTCGTACGCGTTCACGACGCTTCGGAGCTGAAGGATGGTGGCCTGCGGCCCCGGGCTCCTGATCTGCTGCTCCCGCGCGAGCGACCGCGCGAACAGCACGCCCGCCGACCCGCCGGCCCTTCCCGCGGCCGCCGCGGGCGCCCACGCGCACGCAAACAGCAGAACCGCCGCACCGAGCCTGAGATTCATGGCTACCTCAGCTGCGCGTCTACTTCGTCGAAGTAGTCCGCCTTTACGAGTACTTCGCGCGTCTTGCCGCCTGCAGCCCCGGAGATTCCCGACACGAGGCCCTCGGCCTCCATCATGTCAACGAGCCGTGCCGCCCGGCTGAATCCGATGCGCAGCCGGCGCTGCAGGTAGGAGACCGACGCCTGGCCGCTCGACACGACGATGCGGGCGGCTTCCTCGTAGAGGTCGTCCTTCTCGAATTCGAACTCCGCACCTGTCTTCTTGTCGTCCTCGGTGATGCTCGTGTCGTACGTCGGTTTGCCCTGCTTCCGCAGGAAGCTGGCGAGCCTCGCGCTTTCCTGCTCGGAAATGTACGGCCCGTGCAGGCGCACGAACCGGGACGAAGCGGGAGGCAGATACAGCATGTCTCCCTTGCCGAGCAGCTGCTCGGCGCCGTTCCCGTCGAGGATCGTGCGCGAATCGACCTTCGACGACACGCGGAACGAGATGCGCGCGGGCAGGTTGGCCTTGATCAACCCGGTGATGACGTCAACAGACGGCCGCTGCGTCGCGAGAATCAAGTGGATCCCGACCGCGCGGGCCATCTGCGCGAGGCGGCAGATGGATTCTTCGACCTCGCTGCTGGCCACCATCATCAGGTCCGCCAGCTCGTCGATCAGCACGACGATGGACGGCAGCGTTCGCACCTCGTGGCCCTTGGCATCGAGCACGGGGCCCTTGTGCTCTTCCTGGGCGAGCTTGAGGTTCCGGTTGTACTGCTCGATGTTTCGGACGCCCACGGCGGCGAGCGTCTTGTAGCGATCTTCCATCTCGCGCACCGCCCAGCGCAGCGCGTTCGCCGCGAGCTTCGGGTCCACGACGACGGGCGTGAGCAGATGCGGGATCTCCTCGTACATCCCCAGCTCGAGGCGCTTGGGATCGATCATGATCAATCGGACGTCGTCCGGCGTCGCGCGGAAGAGGATGCTCGAGAGCATCGCGTTCACGCTGACGGACTTGCCGGTGCCCGTGGAGCCCGCGATGAGGAGGTGCGGCATCGTCGCGAGATCGCTGACGAACGGCTCGCCGTGAATGGTCTTCCCGAGCGCGAGCGTCAGTTTCGATGCCGACCGTTTGTAGGCCTCGGCCTCGAGCATCTCGCGCATCGAAATCAGCTCGCGATTCAGGTTGGGAATCTGGATGCCGACCGTGGACTTTCCGGGAATCCGATCGATCAGGACCGACTCGGCCTGCATCGCCAGGCACAGGTCATCCGCCAGGCCCGTGATCTTGCTGTATTTGACCCCCGCATCCGGCTTGAACTCGTAGGTCGTCACCACCGGACCCGGATGTATCTGGACCACCGAGCCCTCGACCGAAAACTCGCGGCACTTTTCTTCGAGCAGCCGCGCGCCGTCCATCAGCTCGCGCTCGTCGATCTTTCGCTCGCCCTTCGGCGCATCGAGGAGCGCCAGCGGGGGCAGCGTGTAGGTTCCCTTCCTGCGCTCGGCCGGAAGTCGCTCCGGCTCCGACAGGGGCAATGAGGCGGCAATCGGGGGCGCGGGCGAACGCCTGATGGTCGCGGGGGCCGGCGTCGGCCGCGTGGAGGCGGCCTTGAGCGCGGCGGCCGCCGCTCCGACCATCGCCGCCGTTCGGGACGGCTTTTTCGGCGCGTCGTCTGGCACACCCGATCTCCCGCTCAGGCCACGGCCCGCATCGGCGGGGGAAAGCGCGGCGTCCCCTGCCGTGCCGCGCGTCGCGATTGTCGGCCTGCCGTCAGGTCGCACGTCCTTCGCTGCCTTGTCGAGATGCTTCTTGATGACTTCCTGGCGTTGCCTGTCCCGCCGCCGGGTATCTCGCCATTCGCGGTACGCGCCGAAGAGGGCCGCCAGCCGATCGTGCAGGAGGCGTCCGACGGAGGCGAACAATCGGCCGAACGAGAACTGCGTCGAGAGGATGATTGCGAGAAAGAGCAGCGTGAGGATCAGGATGATCGAGCCGGTGCGATTGAGATACTCGGCCAGGAGCGCGGCAAGGGCGTCGCCCATGTAGCCGCCGGCGCGAAAGGTCTTGCCCGACATCGTGGACGTGGTGGAGGCGAGCGCCAGGAATGCCGACACGCAGCCGAAGAGGAGGGCCGCGCCCACCAGTTTCGTGTAGGCCGCGTCCATGGCGCGGCACCAGAAGTAATGCCAGCCCAAGACCACGAGGATCAGCGGCACGAGGTAGGTGGAGTAGCCGAGGACCTGATACGACAGCTCGGCCATGAATGCGCCGACGCGTCCGGCGAAGTTTGCCGGTGGAAGCTCGGCTCCGGTGTTGAAGAACCAGACAGGGTCGGACGCGCTGTAACTGGCGAGGGCAACCAGCCAGATCAACGCCACCGCGAACAGGGCCACGCCCACGAATTCGCTGACGCGCCGGGAAATAAACGACTTCGCCACCTCAGATCTCCATGACGACCGGCAGGACCAGCGGCCGCAGACCTGAACGCTTTCGGAAAAACCGCTGCAGATCCACGCGAATCTTCTCCTTGATGAGTCCGGGATCCGTGCGCTCTTCCACGCTCGCGGCATCGAGCGTGGCCGCCAGCAGCGACGGGATCTCCTTGAGCAGGGCCTCGGTCCGTGCGTCGAGCACGAATCCCCGGGTAATCACATCGGGGGTTTCTTCGAGGGCCCCCGACTGCTTGCCAATCGTCACGACCGGAACCACCAGACCGTCCCCCGACAGATGGCGCCGGTCCCGCAACACTTCGTCGCCCACCTCGCCGCTGCGTGTCCCGTCAATCAGAATCCGGCCGGCCGGCACCCTGCCGGCTATCCGCCCGCCCGCGTCATCGAAACGGATGACGTCGCCGTTTTCCGCCAGCAGGACCTTCGTGGACCGGGACACCCGGGAGGCCACCTTGGCGTGCCGTGCCAGCTGCCGGTACTCCCCATGTATCGGCACGAAGTGCTTCGGCCTGATCAGCGAAAGCATGAGCTTCAATTCCTCTTCGCTGCCGTGCCCCGACACATGGACGTGTTTCTCGCCTTCGGAAACCACCTCGGCGTCCCGTCGCGCGATGTGGTTCATCACTCGCCCGATGGCCTTCTCGTTGCCCGGAATCTCGCGAGCTGAAAACACGACCACGTCGTCCGGGGCAAGCTTCACGTGGCGGTGGTCATCGATGGCGATTCTGGGCAGCGCCGCCTGCGGTTCACCCTGCGAGCCCGTGCAGATGCAGACGACGTCCTGCGCGGGATAATTCCGGACGTCGCTGTCGCGTATCTGCACGCCCGCGGGAAGGCGGAGGTAGCCGAGCCGCTGCGCGGTTTCCGAGTTGTCGATCACGCCGCGGCCGACAAACGCCACCCGTCGATCGAACTGCGCGGCAAGATCGACGAGGATCTGCATCCGGTACAGGCTCGACGCGAACATGGCGACGACGATCTTGCCTTTGGCGCTCGTGAAGATCTCTTCGAACCCGTCGATGACCTCCACTTCGGAGCCGGTAAACCCCCGGCGGTCGATGTTGGTACTGTCGGCCAGCAGCGCCAGGACGCCCGCAGACCCCAGCTCGGCCAGCCGTTGAAAATCCACGTGCTCGCCGTCGAGCGGCGTCTGATCGATCTTGAAATCCCCCGTGTGGAGCACGACGCCGCGCGGCGTTTCGATCGCGACCGCGACGCAGTCCGGAATGCTGTGAGTGACGCGCAGGAACTCGACCGTGAACGACCCCACCTGCACGCGCTCGCGCGGCCGAACGCGCCTGAGGCGGGCCTTGCCCGCCGCGTCGTGGTCATCGAGCTTCGACTCGACGAACGCCAGCGTCAGCGCCGTCCCATAGACCGGGCCGTCGAAATACGGCAGCACGTGCCGCACCGCGCCGATGTGATCCTCGTGCCCGTGCGTCAGCACCAGCGCCGCCAGCTTGTACTGCTGGAGCTGGCGCAGATCGGGAATGATCAGATCGACGCCAAGCAGTTCGGGCTCCGGGAACATGACCCCCGCATCGACCAGGATCGCGGTGTCCCCACAGGCGACCACCATCATGTTCATGCCGAATTCGCCGAGTCCGCCGAGCGGAATCAGGTCGAGCGGCGGCGTATCACTCGTTAATCCCACGTCAAATGCAGTCGTTTTTCTCAGCCTTGGGTCGTCATGGAGCCGCGCAGGAGCCTGCCGCGCCGGGCCGCCGGTCGCAGTTCGGGTTCGGATCCCAGCACGCGGGCGAACCGCAGTCGAAGGACAGGACACGCACGGAACGCCACCCTGGCGGGCAGAAACCGGCGTGAAGCGGCGGAGAGCCGCGACCGTTGTCCACCTGGCTCGACCGCTGGGACGGCAAACCAGGGACTGCCGCCTTCACCGTGCTCTGCGTAATTGACGCAAGCGCTTCGTGGAAGGCGAGTTACGGAAACGGGCAGACTATAGCACAGCTCGCCGTCAAGCCGAAGCGAAATGCTCCGCAAGCCGAGCTAACTCTGTGAGTTGCAGGGTCTCTGGACGCCGTTGTGGATTGATGCCGGCAGCGTCGAGCGCGGCCCCCGGATCGCGATCCCTCGACCTCGCGTACGGTCGTAAGGCGTTCAGGATCGTCTTCCGTCGCTGGGTGAACATCCCGCGGACCATGGCTTCAAATGCCGGCTCGTCCGTCACGGCCACGACGGGAGGCCGAAAGCGAAGGTTCACGACACTCGAGTGGACCTTGGGCGCCGGCCGGAACGCGCCCGGCGGAAGCGCGAGAACGCGGCGGACGTCCGCGTGCAGCCGGACCGAGATCGTGAGGACCCCGTAATCCCCGGTCCCCGGTGAGGCCACGAGCCGATCGGCGACCTCCCGCTGGACCATCAGCGTCGCGTCGGTGATGCCGCCCATCGTCCGGTAGGCGTCGATGAGGGCAAACAGGATCGGCGACGAGACGTTGTAGGGCAGGTTACCCGCGACCCGAAACGGGCACTCGCCCGCGAGCGACGAGAGATCGAACGTGAGGAAATCCGCCAGCACGACCGTCACGTTGGCCGGCAGCCTCGGCTGAAGCGCCGCCACCATGTCGGCGTCGAGTTCAATCGCCGTGACCCGCGCCACGCGCGGCGCCAGCCGCAGCGTCAAGGCGCCAGGGCCAGGACCGATCTCCACAAAGCGATCGTCCGGCTTCGGATCGATCGCGGCGACAACCTTGTCAGCCCACGCGGCTTCCAGGAAATGTTGACCGTACCTCTTCTTCGCGCGAGGATTTACGCCCCTGGCACCCGGACTAGATTTCATCCAACGATTCCCCCCGCCAGTATTTTTCTTCGATCTCCTCGATCTGATCCTCGTCCATCCCGAAGTAGTGCCCGAACTCGTGGATGACCGTCTCCGCGATGCAGTCGCGAATCTCTTCGTCATCCTCGCAGGCGTCCTCGATGGGCCCCTGGTAGATCGAGATGCGATCGGGGAGCGCGTTGCCGTAACCCCATCCGCGCTCGGGCAATGGCGTCCCCTGATACAGACCAAACAGCGAATCTGGCGGCTCGATCTCCATTTCCTCCAGGATGTGAAGCGGAGGTTCGTCCTCGACGATGACCGCGACGTTTTTCATGGCGTCGCGAAAGCGCCGAGGGATCTCGCGCAGCGCGTCCTCGACGAGTTCGTTGAAATGCGCGCGGGTCATTTAATTACTTGTCGTGGGGCCCCACCCCCACGACCTGTGCCTCGCGGCTTTGCCGCTCGGCGCTTTACGACGAGCGATCCGCTTTCAGGAGGATTCTCGTGGGGCCACCGGCTCCGCACCCAGCTGCTTGAACCGCTCGACGATCTCGGGTTTCTTCACGATCCTGTCGACTTCCGCCGAGAGCTT
>JANNHC010000132.1:0-2610 GCA_031404215.1 Acidobacteriota bacterium | reverse complement strand
GGAACATCGCCGACATGACGATGAAGATGACCCCGAGCGCGATCGACAGGCTCTCGATCTGGCCGGCGACGATGTCGGACGTCGTCCCCGTGAGCAGCACCAGCGAGCCCGTGAGGCGCACCGGCAGATCCTTTGGAAAGTGCTCGGCCACATACGCCCGCACGCCCTGCAACGTCGCCTCGACGCTGCGCGAACCCGTGAGGCGCGTGCGCACGAGGATGCTCGCATGCGCGAAGTCGGGGGTCACCACGTTCTTGAAGCTCGACGGGCTCGTGCTCACCATTTTCAGCACCGGATCGAGGTTTCCGGGCAGGTCCCAAAACGGCTTCGGCATCTCGGGATGTACGAGCGCACCCGATTCATCGAGCACCAGGTCGCCGCCCGAGGCGCGGTTGAGCCCGCTCTCGAGCAGCTCGAGGTAGTCGACGAGCGACACCGTGGAGGTGATGCCCGGCTGCGCACTCAGGTAGGTCTGCAGGTCCTTCATGAGCTTCAGGACCTCCCAGCGCTTGAGCATGCCGGGTTGGCCTTCGAGCACGATGTAGAACGGGTTCGACCCGACGACCTGCTCGCCCATGCGGGCAGCGACACGGAGGACGATTTCATCCACCATCTCGTCCGTCACGCCAGGCGCGCCAAGTGACGATGGCTCGATCGCGTGCGATTGTTCCGACGAGAGCAGTGTCGCAAAGGCCTCGGCCAGCGAGGGCATCGGCATCACACGCGCCGCGGCGGGCGCGGCGGGCGCGGCCGACGGCACATCCACAGCGGGTGAACGCCCCACCGGAGGATACGCCGCGGGCGAGGGAGCGGCTGGCGGCGGTGCTTGCGGCCCCGCTGCGTACGCAGCCATCGCCGCCGAGACGACGGACGCGGGTGGCGAAGGCTCCCAGACCGCCGGAATCGGCGCGGCAGGCGGCGGAGGGGGGGGCTCCACCATCGGAGTCACAGCAACAGGCGCAAACTCCGATGTCGGCGCACCGATGGATGCGGGCTTCCTCGGATCGCCAATTAGGTCCGGATCCCATCCCCCGAGGTCGTCCCCTGCGAACGCCGAGGGCGCGGGCCGTGATGCGGGCGCCCGCGAGGGAGCCGCGTCCACCGACGGACGAGCCGGCGGCGGTGATGATGGCGCAGGTTGCGCCAGATCGCTCGACGCGCCGCCATCGAGGTTGGCGAAGGCCGCGTCGAGCCGATCGAAGTAATCCTCGAGCGAATTGCCCGCCGCAGGTGTCACCGGTTCGGACGCCAGTGGCCGCGGATCGAACCCCGTGTCCGCCGCCGCGGCGGGACGGGCTGTCGCCTGCGCCGCGGGGCTCGCGGACGACATACCGCCTGGCCGGCGGCTCGCCAGCAGGTCCTTCACGCGGTTGATGACCATCTGCGGCTCGAACGGTTTCACGAGCACGCCGTCGCAGCCGACGGAGCGGGCCCGCGCCTCGTCAATCGGCTCGAAGGCGCCCGTCAACAGCAGGACGGGAATACTGGCGAACTGGGGATTGCCCTTGATGAACGCCGCGACCTCGTACCCGTCCCGCTCGGGCATCCCGACGTCGGCCAGCACGATATCCGGCGGGTTCGACTGGATGCTCGCGATCGCCTTCTTTCCGTCCCCGACGGCGACCACGTCCACGTCTTCGTCCGCGAACGTCAACTCGATCACGCGCTGAATCGTGACGCTGTCGTCAGCGAGCAGCAGTTTGTGCCGCATCAGATCTGCTCCACCCGGGGACGCACATGGTCCGCAATGAACGTGACGATTTCCTGCATCGGGCTCCCCGGAAGAAAGATTCCCTTCACCCCTGCATCCCGCAGCTTCGGAATGTCCACATCCGGAATGATGCCGCCGACGACGACGAGCACGTCGTCCAGCCCTTTTTGCCGGAGGAGTTCCATCACGCGCGGGCAGATGTGCATGTGCGCGCCGGAAAGGATCGACAGTCCGATCGCATCGGCATCCTCCTGCAGCGCAGCCGCGACGATTTGCTCGGGCGTCTGCCGGAGACCGGTGTAGATGACCTCCATGCCCGAGTCGCGAAGGGCGCGAGCGATCACCTTCGCGCCACGATCATGGCCGTCGAGTCCGGGCTTCGCGATCACGACGCGGATCTTGCGCATAATCCTCAGCTCTCACGGCAGCCCTTCAGGGCTGCCATCGATCCGGCTAAATCAGCGGCACTTCTTCGTATTCGCCGAACACATCCCGCAGCACGTCGCACATCTCGCCGACGGTGGCGTAGGCGCGGACGCAATCGAGCAGCGGATACATGGTGTTGGCGCGGCCGCTCGCGGCCGTGCGCAGCGCGTCGAGCGATCGACTGACGGCGTCGTTGTCGCGCGTGCGCCTGAGATCGCGCAGGCGGGCGAGTTGGGTGTCCGCGGCGCTGTCGTCTATGTACAGAATCGGGAAGGGCGGCTCGTCTTCCTGCACGTAGCCGTTGGAACTGGGGCTGCCGGGTGAGGTGCCGCTGGCGTTGATCCTCTCGCAAAAGGGGGTGCTGCGCGATTCCGGCACGGCGATTGATGAGGTCGAACTGCTGCCGCAATTGACCGAGGCGGTACGGTCGACGGTGGCTGCCATCGACAGCATGCGCACGCGGGAAGGGGAGG
>JANNHC010000131.1:0-6849 GCA_031404215.1 Acidobacteriota bacterium | reverse complement strand
GATGCCGGCCACAGCCGCGCGCGGGTGCCGGAAATCCATGTAGCCGTCCAGTTTATACGGCGGGGGGTCACGGCTCAAGCTGGTTGTAGGCAGGCGTCACGGTTTCGTATTCAACCGGCCGGGCTGAAGCGGCTCATGGCGGCGGCGCGTTCCGCAAACGAGATCAGAGGAAACGTATCGAGGACGCGCTGAAACTCCGGTGAAGTCAGTCCATAGAGCCGCGCGACGTCCGCCTGCAATCGCGCAGCCGCCGCACCATCGGCCGGGGCGCTGAGGAGTCGCGCGCTGAGGTCAACGATATTCCGGAACGCCAACGAGTTCAGCGGCGGCTTTGGGACCGGCAATCGTTCCATGATCGACACCGTGACATGGGTGTTGACGCGCATCCGCACGAGATAGTTCGCGGCGAAGCTGTTGAAGACTCCACACAGAAACTGCTGGATCTCCGCGTCGACCGGACCCTTCACGCAGAACAGCGTGTGCGTCGTGACGACATGGGCCGGAATGATCGCGGCGATCAGCGTGACGCGATTCGTGGCGGCGGCCACGTCGCGATAGGCGAGCCGCGCGCGGGTAAAGGCGCCGTTGGCACCCAGTAGGCGGGCCGCGGTGCGCGCCGGGATGTGCAGGCGCGCCGCCCCCGCATCGACCACGAATGGCTGGATGTGCTTGCCTTCGACGATCGGCAGGTGCGTCCCACCCCCATGCTCGATGAAATGCTGCCGATCGTCTGTGGCGTTCAGTTCGCGTCCGAACGTGACACCCCAGCCCTCCGGGGCAGCGAGAGCCGGGACGCCGAACGCAGTACGTGACAGAACCGCGACGTCCACGGAGGTCCGCACATCCGGGATCGCGAGCTGGTCGGCCGTGAACGCCTCGATCAAGGAGCGCGGGACGGCGACGGCGCCGGGGTCTCCCGTGTCGGGAAGGCTGTCGAGCACCTCCGGTGACTGGACGCCGAAACGGCACGGAAGAGTGGTGGTTTCGCCTCCCCGCGTGGCCGTAACCAGTAGAAACTTCAAGCTCCGATGAATCGGGAACAGGCCCTCGCGATTCTCGACAGAGACGAGCGTGTCCACCGACGTCCGATCGAGCAGGGCCCGTCGAAGCGCCGCACACCCGTGATCGAGCGCGAAACCGGACGGAAGCACCATCGCGATCCGTCCGCCCTGGCGCACCAAGGCGAGCGCGCGCTCGAGAAATAACTGATACAAATTGGCGTGACCGTCGCCCTGCCAGGCGTACACGCCAGAGCCGCGCGCGAAGGCCGTCAAGGCAGCCGAGTCCCCGGCGGCATTTCTTTCCCCGCGCAGCATTTCCCATGGAGGATTTCCAATGACCGCATCGAACCCCGGTCTTGCGGAAGGCCGGCCGTCTACGCCGTGAAAGACCTCGGGGAACTCGAGCGGCCAGTGAAAGAACAGCTCCCGCCGGGCGATCGCGTGTGCCTGATCGAGGAGTGGGGCGGAGACCCGTCGAGACAGCGCGGCGCTCCGTCCGAGGAGCTGATCTGCCAGGGCGCCGAACGTCGCCCGGCCGGGCCCCGAACCTCGTGGGCGAAACCACTCCGCGCACCACAAATCCGCGACCGCTTTCCAGGCCGCGAGCGGGCTCCCGTCCCCTTGCAGCGACGACAGCAGCCGATCTTTCGCCCGCACTTGTTCGATCGTGTCACTCGGATCGATCGCGAGAGACAGTCGGGGTACGACGGCCCAGCCGATCGCCCGGTCCGCGCGATCGAGATCGAACAGTGGAAGCCGCGCCGCGCTCCTGCGTGTGGCTGACGGCGGCTGGCGGCCAACGTCCTCGAGCGACGCGCCGGCGACGCTGTTCCCCGCACGCAGATGGTGATCCAGGAAGGTCAGCGGCCGGTCACCGGCAAGAGTCGCGAGCCACAAGGAAAGCCGTCCGAGCTGCACCGCCATCGGGTTGACGTCCACGCCGAAGAGGCACCGTTGCGCGACCGCACGCCGAAAGCCGGCCCGCTCGCCCTCACCAATGTCGGACGGTGTACTGACGCCGTCGCGAACCAAAGCCGCTTCGTACGCAAGCGCCAGATAGCGACACGCCGCAACAAGAAACGCCCCGCTGCCCATGGCTGGATCCAATACGCGCAGCGCCAGGATCTCGTCCGGTCCGGCCTCGCTCACGAGCGGCGCGAGAGCCCGGCGGACCATGAATTCAGTGAGGGTCCTAGGTGTATAGAAGGTGCCGGTCGCCTTTCGCCGTCCTCCACGGACCAGGACGACGGGGTCGGCGGCGCCGGCCGACATCGGCGCGTAATCCAGGATGCGTTCGTAGACGCCACCGAGCTGTTCGACGCCGAGATCCGCGTACGCAATTCGCCGCCGCACGCCACGCTCGCGTCGTGTCGTCAACGCCACCATCGCGTCCCGCACCGCACCGTCGTCCAGCACGAGCGACTCGGCCAGTGGCGCGTGCGCAGGGGAGAAGAGCCGGCCGTTGAAGGGGGGGACGCGCAACGTGCCGGCATGGCACCCGCGATGCGCGAGGCGGGCAATCGCCTGCAGCGATTGCCAGAGGCCCGGCGGCCGCGCGTGTCGTTCAATCGGCCCGCGCAGCGATTCGATCGTGTAGCTGTCGCGATACGTGGGATGCCACTTCGGCACGAGCCCCCTGGCTTCCGCGAAGAGAAGAAAAAGAATTCTGTAGACCACGATGAGGGATTCATCGAGAAGCATGTCCGCCTGTACCGGCGTACGACGTGCCCGTCGGGCCGCCGCAAACGCGCGCAGGAGGCACGTGAGGGCGTCGTGCACACCCTGCTGAAGCGACGCCCGCACTTCGGTCCGATACTGCTCGGAGCGCACGACAGCCCGCTCGAGAGCGGGTTGCGCGCCGGTGAACCCGCCCGCGCTCAGCAGGCCCCACAACACCGCGAAGGTCTCCGGTTCGGTGACCGCGACCTCGAGATCGAACTGCGCGAACCGACGTGAGTACGTGTGCCGGGCGTCGAACACCCGTATCACTGGACCGGTCAGGCAGAAACACCACCGGAGGCCGATGCCGACACCGTGGCGCACGGCGTCGCGCCACGCGGCGGCCGGATCGCGGCCCCACTCGGTTGCCAGAAGGGCGGCGGCCGCGGTTCCGCCGACCTCGAGCAGCCCGCGGAATACCCGGGGCGTCCCGTCCCGCCCGAACGCAGGGGTGACCCGGAAACCAAGGGCGGCGCAGAGCGGAACAGCAATTCGATCGAATACCGCCCTCGCGCTGCTGGCGGGCCCCATCTCGCGGCCAATCGAGGCATGCCAGGCTCTCAGGTGCCGCTGCGCGCCGGCGGGTGCGGGGAGGAACGCGTCCTTCGCGCCGGCGAGGGCATCGTGCGAAAGGAGCGATCCGGACAGTCCGGGAATCATGCGTGCCTGTGACCGGTCACGATGAGGATCTCGGACAGGCTCACGACCGGCGTGAGGTCGGTCGCCGAGGCGAGGCGGTCGAGCCGCCACTCCGCGTCGCTGAGAAGTGAGGAAGTCGCGCGAAGCCGTGCCGCGCTGGAGCGAAGCGCCCGCTGATCGAAGAGTCCTGCCTGGACGAGATCCCGCGCAGGCGCGACCGACGCGGAAATCGATCGCTCACGCGCTGCCGTCACCGCGGTGGCCGCGTCGCGGCGCGCTGTGATGGCCGCGATGCGCCCGGACGCGCGCTCCAGAATGGCGGTCTCGAGAGATGCTATCCGCGCGGCCCGGAATGCGCCAACGATGTCCCGCACCGCCGAGGGTGTCCGAGGAACGTCGGGAATCCTCCACGGTTCGTGAACAATGACCGTCTCGCGGTGGTGCACGTTGCCGTCGTCTCCGAGCAACGACAGGCTGAATACGCAAATGATGCCGTTGGGGAGTGAGACGTGTTTCGTCCGCAGGACAGAGACAGCGACACCTTGTCGAAGATCGCGGCGGCTCGCGCGTCTGCGCCACGTGCGATGCTCAGTCAGACGCGAGGCCTCCTCGACGGCTTCGAGGTCGCTGTCGGCGCGTGGAGCCGCGACGACGATGTCGACCTCCGCGTCGGCCAGCTCCAGGGGGGCGGCGTCCATGACCGCGGCGGCCACGCGCGATTCTGTCAGAGCATCACACAGTGCGGACCGACCCGGCAGCGCTCGGCGCGCGCGCGCGGCGCGCCGGACCAGCGGGGCCAGCACGAGCCGTTCGGCGGTATCGTCTGCCACGAGCAGAGTTTCGTGAACGACACGCGCCTGCCCGATGCGATCGACGCGACCCGTTCGTTGTTCCAGGCGGCCAGGATTCCAGGGCAGTTCGAAATGGATGACCGTCCGGCAGCGGCGGTGCAGGTTGAGCCCTTCTGAGGCGGCATCCGTGGCTAGTAGAAGGGACCCGCCGGAGTTGAACGCGTGCTGCGCAACGGAGCGTTCAGGCAGACTCATCCCGCCATGCAGCACGACCAGGTCGGGATGAGATCCCGCGAACGCGGCGCGCAGACGCTCCAGCGTGTCGCGATACTCCGTGAAGACGAGAGCAGGCTCGTTCATCCGCCGCAGTAACTTTGCCAGACGTCGAATCTTCGACTCGTGGTGCGCGGCGTCGCAGGCAGCCTCGATGAGAGAGGTCAGCCAGCGCTGCTCATGCGCTGAATCCGCGAGCCCCGGCGCGCCGAGCACCGACACCGGCTCGTCGTCTTCGAGTGGATCCTCCTCGTCGAGGGGCAGCGTGAGCTGCCGCTCCGTCGGACCATCGATCCCGGCCGTCAATATCGCCAGGCGGCGACGGCAGGAAATTTCGAGGGAGGCGGCGCTCGAAAGCGCACGCTTTCTCAGCACGACGGCTGCGAGGCGCGCCTGCATGTCGCCACGCACGCGCGACTCGGCGCAGACCCGCGACGTGTAGGCTTCGAGCAGACGATGCATGCGCCGTTCGCTGTCCGATAGGCGCACGGGCAGGAGCGTGGTGCGCCGGGGTTTTGTGGCGCCGGTATCCTCCCGCGTGCGCCGGAAGATCAGCACCGGCTGCGGATTCCCTTCCCAGTCTCCGATGCGGCACAGCGCGCGGAATTGTTCCGGGGCACCCCCGTGCGGTGTGGCGCTCAACAGAATGACGCGCCGAGACCGCCTGGCGATTGCGTGAACGGCGTCGTGTCGCGCCGTTCCAGGCGCGGCCGCGTGTG
This sequence comes from Acidobacteriota bacterium, assembly GCA_031404215.1. Lineage (GTDB taxonomy): Bacteria > Acidobacteriota > Vicinamibacteria > Vicinamibacterales > 2-12-FULL-66-21 > JALZOC01. The sequence goes on along the minus strand of JANNHC010000131.1, from coordinate 1,707 downwards.
TCTCGTCCACCACCAGCGCATCCCACTCGACTTCCTCGAACGGGCGCAACACCTCCGGCTGTTTGATGAAGTCGAGCGAAGCGATGTACACGCCGGGGAGGGCCCACGGGTTGACATCCGGCGGAAGCCCTGAGGCCGTGCGCGCAAGCCACGGCGACCCCGCAAGAACGGAGTCTATGCCGAAGCGCGCCGCGAGCTCCGCGGCCCACTGCTCGCGGAGGCCAGCCGGGGCCAGAACGAGTCCGCGGAACGAGCCGAGGCGGACGGCGAGTTCGTTGAGGATCAGTCCCGCCTGGATCGTTTTCCCGAGACCGACGCCGTCCGCGATCAGCATGCGCGTGCAGCCGTCTCGCAGCATCGCGAGTGCGGGCTCCAATTGATACGGCAGGAACTCGATCGTGCTGGATACGGCCGCGGAGAGACTGCCAAAGGGCTGGGCTCCGAGCAGTGTCCGGTACAATTCGCGCAGCCAGCGTTGCGGGCGCAGCACCGCGATCGAAGAAGGCTCGGGCAGGCGGCGCGGTCGATCGAACGGTAGCAGGATCGTGCGAATCGACTGGAGGGGCGAGCCTCCGGCGCCAGACAGGCGAAGCGCTTCGCAGTCTGCGAAGCCGGTGCGTTCCAGGATTGTCCACAGCTGGCCGCGGACCGAGATGCGTTGCCCCACCCGCCACTGCTCGCTGGCTTTCTGGTTCACGCCTGCCACAAGGCAAAGCCGATGCCTCGTAGGGGTAGCCGCCGGTGGAGGCGAGCTAAACGGGCCCCGGACAACAACGTGGACGGATCGGCCACCGTGTCAAGGGAGCGGTCAGGGCCGCGGATGCACGCGTTAACTGCGATCCCTTGCGGCTCGCACTCGTGCAGAATGTGCGAGGGCCCGGGGTAGCTCCTGACCTCCAGTCAGAAAACGCGAGCGAGAGCAATTGAGTGGTGAGTGACTGGTCAGCGGCCCGTGCGGTTCTCTTCGCGGGCCTCTTCGAGCGCACGCTTCGACACGATCACTGTCTTGGCGTTGCGGCTTCGCGGCTTCGCGACACGCGCGGCCGGCACCCGAACGCGACGGATCCGGCAGCCTCGGGCATACGTAACCTTCGCCACGTTCGGCGGCAATGCGAGCCCTTCCATGAGGTCCCGCAGGTCGTCCTCCCTTGCCGCGTCCTGCTTGGGCTGCCGCGGTTCCTGGAGCTTTGCCCACTGAGCCAGCGGCATCAGGGTCAGCAGCTGGCGGCGATCCTCGGCGTCCGGCCGGAAATCGGCGAACGGATCGTTGTCGAGATCGATTTCGTACTCGACGGCTCCCTGGTCTGATTCCAGACGAGCGCGCTCGACTGCGGCCGCGGCTTCCAGACGCATGCGTTCGGCCGCCGCTTCGGCTTCGAGGCGCTCGCGCTGAAGCGTCGCGGCGGCTTCCGCCTCGAGCCGTTCATGCTCCCGCCTGGCGTCAGCTTCGGCTTCGAGGCGTGCGTGTTCCCGCCTGGCGGCGGCTTCGGCTTCGAGACGTGCGTGTTCGCGTTTGGCGGCGGCTTCGGCTTCGAGACGTGCGTGTTCGCGTTTGGCGGCGGCCTCGGCTTCGAGACGTGCGTGGTCGCGTTTGGCGGCGGCTTCGGCTTCGAGGCGTGCGTGTTCTCGATTGGCGGCGGCTTCGGCTTCGAGGCGAGCGTGTTAGCGTTTTGCGGCGGCTTCGGCTTCGAGGCGTGCGGGCTCGCG
>JANNHC010000130.1:0-7086 GCA_031404215.1 Acidobacteriota bacterium | reverse complement strand
GCGGGTTCGGCGTGGACGGATCGCCCCACGACGCTTGGATTTGGTTGAGGGTGTCGAACTGGAAGGCGTCGCGCAGCGGGAACAGCCAGGCCTCGCTCGCGAGCGTCTGCGCCGTTACGCCCGCAGCGCCGTGTAGTCATCGAAGATGTAGGCGCCGCGGCCGAACGTGCCCACGACGAGGTCGTTCGCGCGCTTCTGGATTTCGAGGCCGCGCGCCTGCGCAGTCGGGATGCCCCCCTCGAGCTGCGCCCAGTGCGCACCGCCGTCAACCGTGAACCAGACGCCGTGTTCCATCCCCGCGAAGAGTTAGGTTGAGGTTCACATGATCCTGCACGATGCTCCACGCGCCGGACCGAACCGGCAGATCCCCCGAGATGGACGTCCACGTCTGCCGCGGTCCGCGCTCTTCACGATGTTGGCCGTTGCCGGCCTTCAGCGGATCAACACCCTGACGCCGTCCATTGACGAGCAGCGCCAGTGCGGCCAGCTGTCCGCAACGAGCGACGCGCCGGCGATGGAGAGAAAGACGAGGGTGATGATGGATCTGCGCATACGTCAGTGCAGGCCGACATCGCGGTCGGTCTCAGTGTCGCCCCGGCCGCACGTACACGCGCGCGCCGCCAAGGTATGTCGCCTCGACCTTGATGTCCTTCACCTCTCCGACCGGGCAGCTGAGGATGTCGCGGTCGAGCACGATGAAGTCGGCGAGCTTGCCCGGCTCGAGCGATCCCTTGCGCGCCTCCTCGAACGTCAGGAACGCGTTGTTAATCGTGTAGAGACGGATCGCCTGCTCGCGCGTCAGATTCTGCTCGGGATGGAGCGGCGCCTCGCTCCCGCGCGGTTGACGCACGAGCGTCGTCCACATGGCGAGGAAGGGGTTGTACGGGTTGATCGAGCGCAGGCTGCCGATCTTCTGCATGTGATCGGAGCCTCCGCCGACCGTCACGCCCTGCTCGAAGAGCGTGCGATAAGGGTGGAAGTATGCGAGCCGCTCGACGCCGAAATGCTGGCGGAGCGTCGTGCCGTCGAGGTAGAGCCAAGCCGGTTGCAAGTTGGCGACGACACCCAGCGCCCGCATCTTCGCAATGGCCTCCGGGCTCATGAAGCTGGCGTGCGTGATGCTGGGCCGCCGGGCGCGCACCGGAAAGTCGTCGCGGTTGATGCGCTCGTAGGCCGCGACCATGGCATCGACCGCCGCGTCGCCTTGCGAATGGGCCGTGAACTGCAGATCGTTCGCGAGGGCCAGCTTTGCGATCTGGTAGAGCTTGTCGGGCTCGATGAACCGCACGCCGCGGTACTCGGGGTCGTCAATTGCGTAAATCTTGCTGACACCCCACGCCTGGCGCATGTAGGCGCTGCCGGTCAGCATGCCGCCATCCATGAAGGCCTTGATGCCCCGCAGCCACAGCATGTCGTTGTGCTCGTGCAACGGATGCGACGCGGCCTCGCGAATCGTTGCGGCGATCCGGTCGAGCGGCGCCTGGGCGTCCACGCCGTAGGCCATGAACGTGCGGCACGTGAGCGCGTTCTGCTCGAGCAGCGTGCGGTACAGTTCGAGGCCGCCTTGATCGGTATTGGCGTCGACAATGCTCGTAATGCCGACCGCGTTGTAGTCGGCAAGCAGTTCCCGTAACCGGGCGAGGCGGTCGGCGTCGGTCGGCGAGGAGCCGCCCGAGCCGGACCGGATGTAGCGCCCGCAGTTGCGCAGTATGCCCGTCGGCTGACCGCCCCGGTCGCGCTCGACGCGGCAGGGCTCGCCAGCGGGGACTTCGAACTTCGCGTCGATGCCGCTCATCGACAGAGCCATTGAGTTCAGTGACGCGTCCGGCCCGGTGCGGAAGGCGACAGGACGGCCGGGCGCCGCCCGATCGAGCTCGGCGCGGGTCGGATAACGCTGCTCGCGGAGGCGCGTGATGAAGACCTGCGAGAGGGTGATCCAGCGCCCGGGATCGGTCGCCTCGTCGCGCGCACGCACGTACGCGAGGACGTCCTCGACGCTCTCCATGTCAGGGATACGCTGCTCGAACTCGTACATCGACGCGTTGGGCGCATGCACGTGGGAATCGATCAGTCCCGGCAGCACGGTCTTGCCACCGAGATGGAGCTGTTGCGTGCCAGAGCCGGCCAGTTTCACGATGTCGGCGTTCGTACCTACGGCGACGATGCGCCCGTCGCGAATCGCCATGGCCTCCACGGTGCGAAACCCCTGGTCAACGGTCACTATCTTGCCGCTGTGGAAGATGTGGCTCGGCGGGGGCTCGGGCTGCCAACCAGCTGCGACACCGAGCGCCAGAAGTACGTGGACCATGTGGTGCTTCATCGGGCGGTCTCCGTCAGGACTATTAATATGGTTGCCCGCTGCGGCAAGGTCTTATCATATCGTCCGACGCGGCTATGACGGCGTCTCACACGCGGGAAAACACGAGGACAGCCGATGAGTGACGAGCGAGCGCCAGCACGACAACGAGCGACGTGGAGCCGGCGCGGGTGGTTGTCCGCAGCTTGCGCTGGGCTGGTGGGCTCCGCCGTGAGCGGCGATGCCGAACCAGCACACGACGGCCCGGCGAACCAGCAGGGGACACGCAACCAGAACGCGCCGTTGCCGCTTGCGGAGTTCCAGCCGAAGAGCATGCTGCACGTGAACGAAACACGCGTCGCCCGCGCGCGCTTTCCGGTGATCGACTTCCACACCCACATTTCACGGCGACGCGCGGAGAAGCCCGGCGTGCCGCCGGCGGACCTGCTGAAAGCCATGGACGCTGTCAATGTGCAGACCATGGTGAACCTGACCGGCGGAACGGGTGAAGATCTTGCGACCACCATCACGTCCTTCGACCGGGCGTTTCCTCGCCGGTTCGTATCGATGACCGAACCGACCTGGGCTCGTGCCAGCGAGGCTGGCTTCGCCGCCTGGCAGGGGGACGAGATGGCCAAAGCGAAGGCAGCGGGCGCGGTAGGTGTAAAGGTCCTCAAGACCCTTGGACTGTATCTACGCGACGGCGGTCCCCAAGGCACGCTCGTGCGGGTGGACGATGCGCGGTTCGATCCGATGTGGGAGGCCTGCGGCGGTCTTGGTTTGCCTGTGGCCATTCACGTCGGCGATCCGGAGGCATTCTTTCTGCCGATCGACCGCTTCAACGAGCGGTACGAGGAGCTCAGCGCTCATCCGGATTGGTCTTTCCATGGTCGGGATTTTCCGGCCTTCATCGACATCCTGAACGCACGGGATCGAGTATTCGCCAGGCATCCCAAGACCACGTTCGTCGCGCTCCACGTTGGCCACTGGGGCGAGAACCTCCGCGCGGTGGGTGAGATGCTCGACAAGTTCCCCAACGTGCATGTGGAAATCGGCGCACGTATTGGCGAGCTCGGCCGGCAACCGCGAACGTCGGCGCGGTTTTTTGACACGTATCAGGACCGCATCCTCTTCGGCACCGACGCGATTCCACTCGGCACTGAAACCCCGCAGCAGGTGTTCGGAGAAGATCTGTATCGGATCTACTACCGTTTCCTGGAAACCGAAGACGAGTACTTTGACTATGCGCCGGCGCCCGTGCCGCCACAGGGTCGATGGAGGATTTACGGTCTTGGCCTGCCGGAACAGATCCTCCGCAAGGTGTATTACCAAAACGCCGAGCGCGTGCTCCGGTTGAAGCTGGTCGGGGCGTAACCGACAGTCCGCCCAGGACGCCCCGACCAGGCGAAGATGAACGAGATGGTGAAGATCGGCGGGTGGAACGATTACGTGATTCGCACCGAGGGGAAACGCATTCAGCTCTGGCTCAACGGCGTCCAGTCCGTGGACTAACACCGAAGGGGACGCCGGGATGGACGCCACCGGCGTGATCGTCGTGCAGATCCAACGCGGCCCCCCGAGCGAGGCATGGTACAGCGACATCTCCATCGTGGACCTGACGAAAAATAGGGGATGCCGGGATGCTGGTGAACGCGCCCGCGTTCACCAGCTCTGAACGTCATTTCACTGGCTGTGGCGAGGCGAGGGACTCCTGATGGAACACCGCCGTCCATTTCCCGCTGCGTTTCGTCCACACCGTCGAGGCCCACGCCGGACTGGGAACAGGCTGACCCTGGTATGTGCCGGTGCCTGTCCACTTATGGGTCAGCACGACCGTGTTGGCGTCGACCTGAAGCATTTTCGGGTCGGAGATGTCCCACGACGCCATCTTCATGTCTTTCGACATGGCCGGGAGGCCTTTTACGAACTCGGCGACGGGCATACGTCCCATCATCGAGTCGATCGCCCATCCGGTCGTGTCCACGTGCTGCTTGAATCCCGCGGTATCCCCTTTGAGGACGGATTCGTTGATCGCGCGCTCGTTCGCCATGAGCGTCTTCTCGAGCTGCGCATCCTGAGCGCGGACGAATGCCGTCGTGCACACCGCGATTGAGACGGCCGCCAGCACTGTCGGAATCTTTCTGTTCATTGTCTTCCTCGTCTGGCACACTAGCGCCCCCGGCACGCCGTGTAAACAGGGATCAGGCTCCACGCAACATTCCAAGAACGTTGTGCGTCTGCCCACCGTGCCCGCGCTTGGTGCGCTGTCTGTCGCGTCCGGTCGCTGCCCAGGACGCAGGTACGATACATCTATCCCTGATGAGCCGCGGCGCTGTCGCGTCCAGAGGGCACTCGTGTCACAGGGCGTCGGAAGACGATAGGAAGCAGTGCTTCCGCCGATCGGATCCACCCAGATCCCCGTGAGGTATGCACGTTCGACTTCGCTACTCGTTGTCCTCCTCGTACCCGGCGAGGGTCAGGGTGGCGAAGAATGGCCCGTTCGAGCCTCCCGCTCGCAGGACGCGCACGGAGCCCTGGGCGGAGGTGAGCCGGAGCGGGTGGCTGGACTGCCAGACGTACTGCCCCTCCGAGTAGGCGCCGATGTTGGTCAGCGCGAACGTGTGTCGCACTGACGCGTCGCTCCCGGTCATCGACAGCCAGAGCTGGATGTACGGGATCTGCGTGCGGAGGACCAGCAGCTGGGCCGATCCGAATTCGATCACCACGCGCTTGCCCGGGGCGGGAGCGGGCAGGCTGACGAACTTGGACGTCTCCCCGTCGGCCAGATCGAGATTCACGGCGGCCTGCCACGGCGTCCGGGCGGGGGTCTGGACGACGTTCACAAAGACGGGACTGGTCGCCGGGTTCCCGACGATGACCGGCGTCGTCCCCACGACGGCGACGGTCGGAGTGCCCGTGATTTCGACCGAGGCCCCCGCTTGAAGCTGGACGGGGACGGCCTCTGAGGACGAATTGATGACGCGCACGTCCTTGCCAAACGAGGGCCCCTGCGTCAGCGCCGCCTTGGGCGAACTCAGGACAAGCGAGACGGCCAGAATTCCGATGCCCAGCAGGACCGGGATGATTCCCTTTTGATGCTTCATGGCATTCTCTCCTTTTACAAAAAAACTCTCAATTGTGACAGGAGTTCAGTCTAGTGCCGATAGGCCGGATTGGCGCGGCCCTTCGTCGGGAACATAAGGTCCGTTGTCAGAGGCGACCCCCCCGGCGTCCAAGTGCCGTGACACAGGACACATCACCACCCGGACACAGCGCGCGTGACACGCAGGCGCTCCGTTGCCTCGGGGCCGGTTGTCCCTCAAGCGTGACTACGGGAGGAAACCGCCCGCCTTCAGAAAGGCCAGCTGCGCCGGCCCATATCCCTCCTGACGCTGCGTGACCAGTTTGGCTTGAGCATTTATTGAGGCAGCGCTCCGGCCTGGGGAGGTGTGGCTCCTGCGAGTGAGCCTCGAATTGTGCGCCGCGCGCGAGGATGTCGTCATCAGGCGCACCGACAAACTCCGGCCCGTGGTCCGAGCGAAGCAAGCGCGGCCCCGTGCGCGGTCACCATCGGCGTGGGCACGCCAGCTGAGCGCCCGAGTGAAATCGGGTGTCAGGTTGGCTGCTTTGCTTTCCAGCTCCCTCGGAAGCGACGGGCGGTTTTGGAATCGGTGTCGCGGCCGTCGCGGCGCAATCGCTGACGAGACCTATCGCTTCGTCGCCCGCTTCCGATCTCTTTGATCTCCGAACCCGACTTTGTCGTCTTTTTCCCGTTACGCCGACGATCGGCGCTCAGCGAACGGCTCACATCGTCCATCTCCTTGAACCGTCCCTTGGCGGTTCGCTTGGCGAACATCTTGTTCTTGCCTGTGTCGATCAACTCGCGCTTCGAGGCGGTGCGTTCTTCGCTGCCTTCTTCGCCATAGCTCCCCTCCTGCGGTGCTGCCGTCGAGTACGCCGCAAAACCGTGGCGTCTCGGAAGCCCCGAACGCAGCGCTCGCCACAGCACGCGGAGAATTCGTGGTGCTGCTCGACCATGACGACGAGCTGTATGTCGGAGGGGCGGGTCTGAGAAGGGAGAGGCGATAGGAACCATTGCCGCTCTTGAAACTCCAGACGGTCGAGCGGACCTGGCAAAGTCGAGTCTGCGCCAAGACGGCCATCCGGTAATCACAGCTGCACAGGTACAATGCGACTCGATGTTCCCGATTCTCGCCGGCCTTTTTCTTCTTTCCGGTACTGCCGCGTTGATCTATCAGGTGGCGTGGCTTCGCATGCTCTCGCTCGTCTTTGGTGTGACCGTGTATGCGGCCAGCGCCGTGCTCATCAGTTTCATGGGGGGACTCGCGCTCGGATCGTGGCTGGGCGGCCGCACGGCCGATCGCGCGCGTGCACCGCTTCGGACGTTTGCGCTGCTGGAGCTGGGAATTGCGGTGAGTGCTCTCGCGGTCCCGTTCGCGCTCGAGGCGGTTTCCGGACTCTATGAGCGGGCATACGGACTCGCCCCAGACGCGCCCGTGCAGCTGACCATCCTGCGCCTCCTCTGTTCAGGGATCATCCTCCTCGTGCCGACAACGTTGATGGGTGCGAGCCTGCCGTTGCTCGCGCGCTACGTGACGGAGGCCGGTGGTTCCGCCGCGACACGGATCGGCTGGCTGTACGCGATGAACACTACCGGAGGCATTGTCGGCACTGTGCTGGCGGGCTTCACTCTGATCGGGACCATTGGGGTGACAGCGACCACGCGGCTCGCCGCCGCACTCAACATCGCCGTCGCTCTTGGCGCGCTG
>JANNHC010000129.1:0-4386 GCA_031404215.1 Acidobacteriota bacterium | reverse complement strand
TGGGATGTGCCGAAGGGCAGCGCACTGTGGGACAACTGGTTCACTCGCGGCGCGCTCGACGGCTGGCAGCTTTCGGGCAATACGGCGTTTGTCTCGGGCGACTGGGCCGGCGTGACGTTCTCGACGACGGACAACTTCGACTTTTACGGCGGCGGCGCCGGCGGTCGCATCGTCATGACTGGTGTCGATCCGCGCAGCGGCGACAACAACGACCCGAATCCGGACGGCACCGGGACATACCTGAACTGGGCGGCGTTCGCGCGTCCGGCAGGCCGGCTGGATTTCGGCAACGCCCCGGCGCGGTTCTTCCGTCTGCCGTGGATCAGGAACACGGACCTCGCGCTGTTCAAGAATTTCCAGATGGGCGGCGGCCGGCGGGCACAATTCCGCTGGGAGGTCTACAACCTGTTCAACACCGTGAACTGGTCGAACATCGACACGAGCGCGCAGTTCAACCCGGCGGGTGAACAGGTTGATGCTCAATTCGGCAAAGCGACGTCGGCACGCGACCCGCGCATCATGCAGGGCGCGATCCGGTTCACCTTCTAGCGATTCGAAGACACACACCTCGACCCGGCCGGCGCCTGCTGGCCGGGTCGATTTCGCATGAGTCCCGCCTCTCCCGGAAAGCTCAGAGGTCCCCAGATGAAACCCTGGCGTCAAACAGGTGAAGGCAGGTTGAACCGGGCAATCTCCACGTTTGTCCTCCTGCTCTGCGCCTGCCCGCTTGCCGACGGATCGCAGGGCGTGCCCATCAGCGCGTCCCTCGGTCCAAGGTCTCCTGCGGTGCAGGGCACTCGCACCGTTCGCGTGACGGTGGTCACCGACAAGGGCGCGGCGGTTCCGGACCTGACACCCGCCGACTTCGAGGTGAAGGAGGACGGCAAGACGCGTGAAGTGCTGACGGCGGAACGGTCGACCGAGCCGTGGTCCGTCGCCCTGCTCCTCGACGACAAGGGATCCGACATCAACGAGATTCGCTCCGCGCTGGCCGCGTTCGTCCTGCGTCTTCGGGGGCGGGCTGAAGTATCGCTCGTCAGTGTCGTGCCGACGACGATGAAGGTCTTCGACTATACGTCGAGTACGCCGACCATGATGGCCGGCATCCAGCGGCTGGTCTGGCGAGCCGGCCCCGCCGGTGGCCTTGTCCTCGGCGCGGTGGCTGATGCGGCCGACGAGCACAAACGCCGCGAGGTCGGACGCCCGGCGATCGTCGTGATCACGTTCGAAGGGACGGAGTTCCGCAGCCACAAGCCGGCGAACACCATTCTCGCGGCCCTCGAGCGCAGCCACGCGGCGCTGCATGTGGTCGCGGTCGGTAAGCCGACCTTTCGCCGCATGAACCCCGCGCCCACCGAGGGCGTCCAGGGGGATGAGTGGACGGTCGATGAGCAGAACCGCAACGCGGTGCTCGGCGAAGGCCCCAGACAATCCGGCGGCCGGCGCCATGAACTCGCGGTCGCCACCGGCCTCACCAAGGCACTCGAAGCGGTCGCCGACGATCTCCTCAACCAGTACGCCCTCGTCTACGCAGGGGCGACCAACCCCAAGCCCTCGAGAAAACTGAGCGTATCCGTGAAGCGCCGCGGCGTCATCGTCCGCGCCCCCACGAAGATCGCGGGGTAGTGCCCCCGTGCCTCATCGCGTGTCCGCCGCTCCATGGCGGCTCGGCCGCGCTGGCCTGAGCCGGCGGCACTGGGGGCCAGACCTGCCAGCCCGACGAAGGCGCACATCACATGGAGCGGTTTGATTACACGCATGCAGGCGTTGCCCGCAATTCCACCCAACCGTGAGCGTTACGGAAAGAGCGCGCGCAGATGGCGCAGGCCGTTCTCGGCGAGCGCGTCCTGGGAATCGGCGAACTTGCGCCAGATCGCGGCGGCCCGCGCGATAGACTTCACCTTGTTCGTGAACGACTCGATCACGAATGGGCCGGTGAACCCGATGTCGCGGCACGCCTGCGCGACTTCCGCCCACGGCACGTGGCCCGAGCCGGGGGCGCCGCGGTCGTTCTCGCAGGCATGCAGGTGCCGCATCCGCTTGCCGGCCGAACGAATCGCGTCGCCGATCGATCGTTCCTCGATGTTCATGTGAAACGTGTCGAGCATCACGCCGCAGGCCGGATGATCCACCCGGTCCACCACCTCGATCGCCTGCGACGCGAGGTTCATGAAGCTCGTTTCAAACCGGTTGAGCGGCTCGACGCCGAGCCAGACGCCGCGCTCGCCGGCATACCGGGACAGATCGCGCAGCTCGACGACCAGGAGATCGAGATCGCGCCGGCGCTCGTCCTCGGTCGCCTGCCACGTGCGCCCGACGGCGCTGTAGAGCGGTCCGCAGACGTTCGTCGCGCCCAGCGTCTGCGCCGCGTCGATGCAATGCCGCAAGTACGACATCGCGTTCGCGCGAATGTTCTCGTCGGCATGAATGAGGTCGCGATCGGGGCCCATCGCCGCGCACACGCTCACCGCCAGCCCGTTCGCCTTCGCGATCTCGGCGCCGCGGCGATAATCGAGGTCGTCCGTGCCTTCGATGCCGACCTCGAACAGGTCGAACCCCATACGAGCCACGAGCGGCGCCAGCCGCGCAAACTCTTCGGTCGTGGCTGGCGACGTCCAGACCCACGCGTTGATGCCAATCTGGGACATGCTTCATCCTCGAGCTAACGGAGTTCACGGTCGAGATGACGGAGTTCACCACGAAAAACAAAGGAAACGGAGGCGAACGAAGAAGATAATAGTTTTTATTCAGGAAACAATATATATGGACTTCGTTCGTCTTCGTTAACTTCGTTTCTCCGTTGTGAACTCCGTGAACTCCGTTATCTCCCCCGACAGGAGCCATGTCTATGCGTCCCGGATCCGTCATGTTCGTGTGCGTCATGCTCTCGGTCGCCACCCCCCGATCCCCCGACATTCCGTTCGCGCCGCGGATGATCGATAACGGGGCGAGCGAGACCGCCGCCGTCGCCGACGTCAACAAGGACGGCCGTCTCGACATCATCTCCGGCGAGCACTGGTACCAGGCTCCCGCCTGGACGAAGCACAAGTTCCGCGATCTGAACTACAGCAGCAACTACTTCGACAACTTCAGCGATCTCCCGGTGGACGTCGATGGCGACGGCTACCCCGACCTGGTCCGAGTGACGTGGTTCGCCAAGAAGATCTCCTGGTGGAAGAATCCCGGCCGTGCGGACAGCCGGCGCCCCGCGAGCAGTGAGAACTGGCCCGAAACCGACATCCACACCGGGTTCAACATCGAGTTCGCCGTCCTCGCCGACATGGATCACGACGGGAAGGCGAACGAAGTGGTCGCGCAGGAGAACGGGACGCCGCAGGCCTGGTACGAGGCGAAAGGCGGCGCGTGGCTCAAGCACGATGTCAGCGACCGCAGCTATGGCCACGGCATCGGCGCGGGCGACGTGAACGGCGACGGCCGCAACGACATCCTGACGCCGCGCGGGTGGCTCGAGGCCCCGGCCGATCCACGCACGGGCAACTGGGCGTTTCACCCGGTCTGGGAAGCCCTGAACGTGGCCCTGCCGGCCGATGGCGCGCCCGTAGCGCCCGCCACGGCTCCAGCCGCGGCCCAGACCCCGCCGCGCGTGCTCGAACTCGGGTTCATGCACGTGACCGATGTCAACGGAGACGGCCGCACCGACGTATTGGCAGGCGCCGGACACAACTACGGCGTCTTCTGGTTCGAGCAGCGGGAAAACGGCCAGTGGACTCGACGCACGATCGACACCGCCTGGTCGCAGGCGCACGCCTCGACCCTTGTCGATCTCAACGGCGACGGCCGGAAGGATTTCGTGACCGGCAAGCGATTCATGGCGCATAACGGCAGCGACCCCGGCGAAAAGGAACCGCTCGGCGTCTATTGGTACGAGTCTGCCGCGTCCCCGGCCGCTGGCGGGGTCGAATGGATCCGCCACGTGATCGACTACGGCGGGCGGATGGGGGCCGGCATGCAGATCCCGGTGGTCGATATCGACGGGGACGGCGATCTCGATATAGTCTGTCCCGGCAAGAGCGGGCTGTTCCTCATCGAGAACCTCACGAAAGGCCCGGCACCTCGGGCGAACAAGCGATGAGGCCTGCCCCGCCGGAGCGTTGGGCGAAGTCGGCGCGTGGAGCCGTGCCTCCGTGTTTCGGCCTGCCCTGAGCGAAGTCCCAGTTGTCGAAGTCGAAGGGTGATTCCGTGTGAGGCTTGGGAAGGCTACAATCGCCGCCACTGCCATGCAGATCATTCGCAGCCGGACAATTCACGACGTCGTCATCGTTGGCTCAGGCGCCGGCGGTGGCATGGCCGCGAAAGTGCTGACCGAGGCGGGCGCCAACGTCCTGATGCTCGAGGCGGGCGGAATGTGGGACGCGCGCAAAGACG
>JANNHC010000128.1:0-14189 GCA_031404215.1 Acidobacteriota bacterium | reverse complement strand
GAACTGGCAGCCGCGGAACCCTTAGTCAGGAGCCCGGCAGCCATCGCGTTCGACGAACGGGGCCGCCTGTATGTCGTCGAGAATCGGGGCTATCCAGGCCCACTGGAAGGGTCTGCTCAGTCTGCTCCTCTCGGTGTCATCGCCCTTTTGGAAGACAGCAACGGCGACGGACGTTTCGACAAGCGAACCGATTTTGCCGGCAATCTCAGGGATCCGAACGGGATCATGCCCTGGGACGGCGGCGTCTTCGTCAGTAGCGCTCAAGATCTCCTGTACCTCAAAGACACGACAGGCGACGGCATCGCGGACGAACGCCGAGCGGTCCTGACCGGATTTGACGCCACACGGACGGCACAGATTCGGTTCAGCCACCCGACGCTCGGGATTGACAACTGGGTGTATCTGACCAGCGGACTGACTGGCGGTAGCGTGACCGCACCGGATCACCCGGATCGCCCGCCGGTCAAGTTCGGCCCAAGCGATTCACGCTTCAATCCCTTCACTCTCGCGTTCGAATTGACGGGAGGCCAAAGCCAGTACGGTCTCACCTTCGATGACCACGGCCGCCGTTTCGGCTGCTCCAACCGGCATCCGATCATGCATATCGTTCTTGAGCCCCGCTACTTGAAGCGAAATTCGCACCTGGCGTTCTCCGGGACGGTACAGAACGTGTCGACGGTCGGGGCGCAAGCCGTGGTCTGGCCGATCAGCGCCGACATGACGACGGCCTCGTTTCATCCCAGTCTCATGAGCACGCCCCACGCCGGCACCTTCACTGCCGCCAGCGGTGTGCACATCCACCGCGGCGATGCGCTGCCTGAGGATCACGGCGAAAGCATTTTCATCTGCGAATCGGCCCAGAACCTGGTCCAGAGACAAGTGCGAGCGTCGAACGGCGTCACCTTCACATCCCGGCCGGCCCGGAACGGCCGCGAGTTCCTCGCCTCACGCGACCAATGGTTCCGGCCGGTCTTTGCCGCGAACGGTCCTGACGGCGCGCTCTACATCGTGGATATGTATCGCAACATCATCGATCATCCGCAGTACGTCCCGGAAGCAAGCCGCGCCCTGCTGGATTTCGAAGCGGGGAAGGAACGGGGCAGGATTTATCGGATTGTCGCTCGGAACTGGAAGGCTGACCGGCAGCCGATCGACCTGGGTCAGATGGGAGCAGGCGAGCTGTCGCGGACTCTCGAACACCCGAATGCCTGGTGGCGGGAAACGGCCCAGCGTCTGCTCGTGGAACGTCGCGACCCACGCGCTATTCCGCTCCTTCGCACGGTCGCGGAAGAAGGTCGCAGTGAGGTGGCCCGCATCCACGCGTTGTGGACCCTCGGGGGACTGGGTGGGCTCGAGGCTGCCGACATCGCGAAGGCCCTGCGGGATCAGCACGCCGCCGTCCGCGAGAATGCCGTCCGCCTCGCTGAAGAGCGGGTGGGAGCATCGCAGGACGTGCTGTCCCAGCTACTTCGTCTGGCCGACGATCCCGACGACCGCGTTCGCCTGCGCGTCGCCCTTGCGCTGGGCGAAACGGAGGATCCCCGATCCATGAACGCGCTGGCCTCCATCGCTCGTCGTGACGGAGGCCAGCCTTGGATGCGCGCCGCGATCTTCAGCTCCGTCGGAGAGCGGTCGAACGAGTTCCTTCGCGCGTTCGTGGCATCACCTCCGTCCTCTCTGACCGTCAAGGCGGCAATCATGCAGGACCTTGGTCAACTGTTCGGCGCGGGACAGACTCCTGAACGCTGCCTCGATTTGATCCTCCAGATCGCCGAGCCGGCTGCCGAGTTCGGCTGGCAACCTGCGGCCCTGTCCGGGATCGCGCAGGGGTTGCGGGCCCGCGGGCGGGGCAGAGAAAGCCGTTCGGCTTTCATGACGCTCCTGTTCTCCGATGCGCCGAAGGCACGCTCGGCCAGGCATCGCGTGGAGACGGTCCTGTCGCGTTCCTCGGCCATGGCACTCGACGAGAAAGCGCCCGAGGACCAGCGGTTGGCTGCAATCGGACTACTGGGCCATACCGACTTTTCGTCGGCGGGAAAAACGTTGGAGAGCCTGCTGGCTCCCGGGCGTCCGTCCGAAGTCCAGGTCGCGGCGGTTCGGGCGCTTTCTCAGCTTGCCGACCCCGTCGCCTCAGCCAGTCTGGTAAAGCCCGATCGCTGGCGGGCGTTCACGCCGCAGGTCCGGGAGGCGGTGCTTTCCGTGCTCCTGACCGACGAGCAGCAGACTCAGATCCTGCTCGAGGCGCTGGAAAAGGGGCCCGTGGCTGCCACCGCCCTGGGGCCGTCGCGCCGAAGCCGGCTCATGAACCATCAGAGCGCCGCCATTCAGAAGCGCGCCCGAGCCCTGTTCGCCGCTGGGGACTCCGGAAATCGGATGCAGGTATACGAGCGATTGCGCGGCACGGTGCTGTCGCGGACCGGGAATTCCACGAGCGGCAGACAAGTCTTTGCCAGCCACTGTGCCCCGTGCCACTCGTTCGACGGCGCGGGGGGTCGTTTGGGGCCGGACCTGAGTGGCATCCGCAACCAGCCGGCCGATGCCATTCTGCTGCACGCCCTTGTACCGGATTATGAGATTACCCCTGGTTACGAGGCGTACCTTGTGGAGACTCGGGACGGAAGGGCGTTCTCCGGGCGACTGGAATCCGAAGCGCCCAACAGCCTGACACTCCGCGACGCCTCGTCACAGCATCACGTGATCCTGCGAAGCCAGGTGGTCTCCATGTCGGCCTTGACTGGGTCCCTGATGCCAAACGAACTGGAACGCGCGATGTCGGAGCAGGACCTGGCAGACCTGATTGCCTACCTCAAAACTGACCCGGGGTTGCCGCCGCGCGCGTTTCTAGGCTTGAAGTGGCGCGCACATGTTGCTACTCTCCTTCGAAGGTTTATCGGCCCTCACCGCTCCGGGGCCGCCTCGCCAGAGGCCGCGCGGTGATCGTCCCTCACGGGCTATGAACTACGCGGAGTTTTCTCGATACTTCCAACGCGACGTTGTGTTCGCAGGTTTCGTGGCTCGCGGAGGTGTGCACGCATGCTCAAGAATTTCGGCGCTCGGCTGCGCCAGCGGCGTGAAGAACAAGCGATTGATCTCATCGCGATCGCCGAGCAGACAAAAATCAAACGGTCGCTACTCGAAGCTCTGGAGCGGGACGACGTCTCGCAGTGGCCCTCCGGGATTTTTCGGCGTGCCTTCATCCGCGCGTACGCGCACGCCATCGGTCTCGACCCGGATGTCGTCGTCCGCGAGTTCCTGGAGGTCTACCCTGAGCCGGGCGAAGCGCTCGAGATCGCCTCGGCGGTCGTGTCCGGTGGGAATGGTGGGGGACCGCCAACCCGGCTTCGCAATCTGGTCGGCTCGGCGATTGGCTCTCTTTCCCGCCTTCGGCGCAGTCCCGCGGTTGACGATCTCGTGGTCGCCGAATGCGCGACGGTCAATGTGCCGGCCCCGTCCGCACGCGATCGCCCGGCTGCGACGCCCGTCTCGACTGAGTCCGGACGAGTGGAGAGGGCGAACGGGATAGTCGCCGACTGCGCTCCGGTGAATCAGCCGGTTTCGCCCGAGCCCGATCTCCACGCTGTGGCGTATTCATCCACCGAGCCCGGCCGAGCCGACAAAGCGAATGAGCTGGTCGCCGGCCGCACACCGGCGAACGAGACGGCATCGTCCGAGCCCGATTTCCTGGCCGCCGCGCATCTGTGCACCGAATTGGGCCGGGTCGAGCACACGAATGAGGTGCAACCGCTGCTGCAGGAGGCGGCCAGAATTCTGGGTGCGATAGGTCTCATCGTCTGGGTCTGGGATGAGGTGGCCGCGGAACTGAGCCCCGCGCTGGCACACGGATACTCGGACAGGGTGCTCGCGCAGTTACCGACCGTCAGGCGTGACGCAGACAATGCCACGGCTGCCGCGTTCCGGTCGGCTCAAACGTGCGCGATCAAAGGCAGCGCTCAGGCCAGTGGCGCCCTGGTAGTCCCATTGCTGACGCCAGCGGGGTGTGCCGGTGTACTGGCCTTCGAGCTGCCGCACGGCAGCGAGCAGGCGAGATCGGTGCACGCGGTCGCAACAATGTTTGCCGCGCAGCTTGCGCAATGGCTAGGCGGCGCCAGACCCGGCGAGGTTCAACGGCATGCTGAGCTATCGGTTCCCACGCCGGGGCACTTCACGGCGCCGATTTTTCATGCAAATGTGCGACGCTGACTGTCCTTGCGGCAGCAGGCGGAATCGAGCGATCAAGCGAGTCCGGCGATCGGCAGCGTGAAGGAAAACGTCGAGCCCTTGCCCACTTCGCTCTCGAGCCAGATGCGGCCGCCGTGGCCTTCGACAATGTTGCGCACAATCGCCAGGCCAAGCCCGGTGCTGTGCTCTCCGGCTGTGCTGCGGACGCTGGCCTTCCCGAACGGTTTGAACAGCTTGGACAGATCCCTCTCGGGAATACCCTGACCCTGATCCTGCACGGCGACGGTGACGAACTCATTGGAGCAGGTCAGGCGGATCACCACCCGGCTGCCGCCGTGGGAAAATTTCACCGCATTGCTAATGAGGTTATTGAGCACCTGTTCGATTTTGCCGGCGTCGAGCAGGATCGGCTGTAGCGCGGGAATCGATTCCAGTTCCACGGCGATCTGCTTCCGGCTGGCGAGTACCTGATTCAGCTTCACGTTGTGACGGACGAGCCGCGCCAGATCGGTGGGCTGACGATCCAGTTTCAACTGGCCCGCCTCGATCGAGGTGACGTCCAGGATATCGGTCACCATTCGAAGCATGAACTCGCTGGTGTCCTTGATGACGGCCACGAACTCTCGCTGTTCCGCGTTCAGCACGTCGCCTGCCTCTGCCTCGAGGAACTCGCTGTAGCCCAGGATCACGCCCAAGGGGCCCCGCAGGTCGTGCGCCGCCATGCCGAGGATGCGGTTTTTATGCTCGTTCAACTTCTCCAGTTCGACATTCTTTCTGACCATCTCCCGCTGGAGGTTGGCGAGCTCGTTGTTGACCCTGGACAGGTCGTTGTAGAGCTGGTTGTCACGCCCCGCCTCTCGGCGGTCCTTCAGGCTGAGCTCCTTGAGCGCCGCGCGCAGTGCGGTGGTCTCCTCGTTGTTGATCGACATCAACTCTTCGCTGACGCGCGACAGACCGGAGCTGCTCCGCGCGGCCACGATGAACAAGCGGCCCCCCTGGGCCGTGCCGGCGAAGTGCATCGGCATGGGTCCGCCCGCCATGCGCATGGTCAATTCCCAATCAAACGCGGCCTGCCGCTCGTTGAGCACAGCGAGAAAATCCCGGGCCTTCGCGGCAAAGGCCTTGTCCATCAGGTTGATGATCGTCGTACCGGGCAGGAGTGGCGTGACGAGCCCCAGTTCATCGCTGATGATCTGAACAATCGCGCCGTCCGGTGTGGTGACAAAGGCAAGGCCCTTGTCTGCTTCATGCGGATTCATGCGCGAGCAACTGGTTCGCCAGCGTGCTGGCCTCCTGCGCATTGGGCGCGCAACCATCGGCGCCCAACGTGCGCCACAGCTCCGGCGCGACACTGAAGGGATATCCACCGACGAGTATTTTAACGTGCTGGCACGCTGAATGGGCGCGCACGTTCCGGATCAATTCGCCGACGGCCCCGAGGTGATGCGAAATTGTCGCCGAAATGCCCAGCACCTGTGCACGGCGCTGCACGACGATATCCAGCACGGCCTGGGCCGGCATGTTCGCCCCGAGGTAAAAGGTGTGCCACCCGTCCACCTCGAAAAAATCCGTCACCATTCTGACGCCGATTTCGTGCAAATCTCCGGCGACACACGTAGCCACCAGAGTGCGTCCGTTCTTCTCCGTGGCGAAGATGTGTGGATAGAGTTGCGACATGATCAACTGCGTCGCCGCCGTGCAGTAGTGTTCCTGCGCCACGCTGATTTCGTTCAGCTGCCACAGACGCCCGACCTCGTACTGCGCGGGTTGAAACACATGCAGGTAGATCTTCTTCACCGGCACGTCCGAGGCGACCGCGTCGAGAATCATCCGGCTGGCGACGTGCCGCTCGCCGTTGAGTAACGCGCCCAGATACGCGCGCGCCATGTCGGCGTACGGCGCCCCGTCCACGAAGCACGACGGCAGATCAGTGGGAAACGACGGCAATCGGGCGAGGCCCGCGCCAAGATACTGCACCGCCAGCGCCCTCGCCTCGCCCTCGAACCTCTCGCTGACGACCGTGCGGGTAAGCTCGAGATACCTCGCCAGGTCGTCGGCAGGGATACCGCGCTTACCGAGCATCGCCTTGGCCCATCCCACATAGTTGGTAAACAGGTCAGGATTGCCCGAGTCGATCGCGTCGGCCAGATATGCGAGGTGATAGTTCGCATCCTGGAGGCATTTCTCGCGGCCGGCCTGACCGTAGCGTCGCGCCAGTTCGGGTTGCGCGGCAAATTGACGGTTCACGAGATCCGCGGCGATCCCCGCTTGGTGCCGTCGCAGTCGGTCGCCGGGCCCATCTGCGGGTGTCGTCACGTCAGGAAGCCACGTGTTCAAAGAATCGCGGTCCATTGGGCACCCCACATACTCAACTCTGAGTCTTCTGCCTGCCCGCCGGCTGTTCACTTTTATACAGGGCTTGGCGGAACGACCCGCGGCCGGGCCGTTCGGGTCAGTTCTCGCGATTGACAGGCGTGGTGGAGCCGGCGGGACGTGGACGCGGCTGTATTGCGAAGCAGATTGGGAACTGGTCGATCTGCGCACTCATCGGCCCGGACGCTGGTTCGGCTGGACGGCGACGCCGCCCTCGCCGAACCATTGTCTGCGGTGCGATCGTTGATCGTCGGTTATCTATCCTTCGGCATGATGACGGTATCAATCACATGAATGACACCGTTGCTCGCGGCGATGTCCGTCTTCACGACGTGCGCGTTGTCGACAGAGACGGCCCCCTTGTCGAGTGAGATGGCGATCAGGTCGCCGCTCACGGCTTTGGCCGACTGCATCTTCACCACGTCGGACGCCATGACCTTCCCGGAGACGACGTGATACGTGAGGATGCGCTGCAGCTTCGCCTTGTTCTCCGGCTTCAGCAGCGTGTCGAGCGTGCCGGCCGGCAGCTTGGCAAACGCCTCGTCGGTCGGCGCGAACACCGTGAACGGGCCCGCGCCCTTGAGTGTCTGCACGAGGCCGGCCGCGTCAAGCGCCTTCGCGAGCGTCTTGAACGATCCAGCTGCGACAGCCGTGTCGACGATGTCCTTCGTGTCAGCCTTCATGGACTGGGTATTCGATGCCGCAAAGGTCATTGCGAGTGCCGCCACGGTTCCGATTGCGATAGTTTTCAACATTGTCTATGCCTCGATGTCTGATGTGAATTAACGGGCGTGCAGCGCCGCGGGTTGTGCCCAGCGTCCCTGCACGCGTTTCCAGAAGACGGCTTGATACGCAGCGGCGAGTCCGACGAGTCCGTACACGACCGCACTCAGCGCCGAGACCTCGCCGAAGCGCATGCCGAACAGTGCCGCGACGAGATCAAAACGGGCGACGGCGACCAACCCCCAGTTGAGCGCCCCCACAACGACGAGCACGGCGACGACGACGTCAATCTGCTTCATGACTTCCCTCCTTGGTGCGCGTCCGGAACACTCTCAGACGCCACTATTTGAATGTAGTGCACAAATATTTGAATGCAAGTAAAATTACGCCGGGTTCGGAAACTCATGTTCACGGCAGGACAAAGCCCTGCTGAAATGTGATTGTCAGGAAAATCTGGAGGGATGATGCTGTCGGCGACGCTGAAGACGGGATTGAATGGCTACGGCATCGGAGGCAAGATCAGGACGCTGCGCCTGAAGAAGAAAATGGGCCTCGTGGAACTGGGGAAGCACACCGGACTCTCGCCGGCCTTGCTGTCGAAGATCGAGCGCGGCCGGTTATTCCCGACCCTGCCGACGCTGCTGCGCATCGCGCTGGTCTTCAGCGTGGGCCTCGAGTTCTTCTTCGCCGGCTCCCGCGAGAAGCCGGTCATCGCCGTCGTCCGGAAAGCCGAGCGGGTGCGGCTTCCTGAACGGCCCGGCGCGGGTCCGGCCGCGTATCGCTTCGAGTCGCTTGATTATCCTGCGACCGAGCGCCGGTTCAATTCGTACTACGCCGAGTTTCTTCTCACGCCGGCCGAGGAGCGACACACCCACGCGCATCCCGGGGTTGAGTTCATTTACGCGCTTTCGGGAACGCTGAACGTGCACATCGAAGCGGAGGAGTACGTGCTCGAGGCCGGCGACTCGATGTATTTCGACTCGAGCATGCCGCATGCCTACAGCCGCAGCGGCCGGCGGACGTGCAGCGCTGTTGTCGTCACGACCGCGTGAACCAGCCGCATACGCCGGAGCTCGAGTCGCGACGTGGCGACCCGCTGCTCATCGGTTCCTCTCTCACTGTCCTGCTCGGCTAGAACGTCGCTTTGACGGCGATCTGAACCTGTCGCGGGTCGCCGACGCCCTGGCGCAGGAAGCCGTCGAAGTTGAAGAGCGCCGGCGTTGCCAGCGGGTTCACGTTGTTCGCGTTGTTCAAGGTGTTGAACACCTCGACGCTTGGAATGATCTGATAGCCATTGCGGAAGCGGAACGCCCGCTGCAGCCGCCAGTCGAGCGAGAAATACTTGGTGTCCTTCCGGTCCCAGTTGCGGCCGCGATCGTCGCCGTTCAGCACGCGCGGCGACGACGTGATCGGCTGCGCCGTCCTGCCCTGGATTCGCACGTTGACCAGCACCCGCCGCGGCAGCTCCGCGAACGTGAAGAAGTTGAACTTGTGGCGGATGTCGCGATCAGACGGCCCGTAGTCGAGTCCCAGATCGTAGAAGTTGAACGCCCGTTCGGTGAACGGGTCCCGCTCGTTCGAATCGTCGTCTTCGTCCTTGGACAGGACGTAGTTTGCTTCCAGCTGGTAACGCTTGGAGAGGCGCTTTCGCACACCGATCGTGCCCCCGCGGTACAGCCCGTGCCCGCGGCTGTTCGTGACGAACACGTCGCTCAGCTGCGGCTCGAAGGGATTCGCCCCCGTGTAGGCCGTCGCGTCGCGTGTGGGCGACTGCGTCGCCGCGACCGCCGTCCCGTGGACGTTGTAGTTCAGGAACCGCGTCAGCTGGGTCCCTTTCGCGACGGTGAAATCGACATACGCCGCCAGGTGCGGTGCCAGCTCACGCTCGAAGCCGGCATTCAAGGTGTAGATGCGCGGATTGCGGTAGTCGCGGTCGAACACCCGCACGCCGGTGAACAGCGGAAACGTGCCCGCCGGCACGGTGCTCGGCGCGAGCAGATTTGGCCAGACCGGCATGTCGGCAAAGGCCGTGAAGCTCGTGTTGCGAAAATCGCTCTTTTGCTGGATGCCATTCGTGGTCACCGATCCGACCTGACTCAGCATGTTCTGCCTGGCGTAGTAAATGCCGGCGCTGCCGCGCAGGACCGACTTGCCGTCCTCGTTCACATCCCAGGCCATGCCGAGGCGCGGCTGAAACTGCTTCCACTGGTCGGGAATCGTGCCGTCGGAGGGAAAACGCGGATCGGTCAGGAACCGCGCGTACGCCGTCGTCTTCGGATCGACGGTGTCGGGCATGAGCTGCGCGTCCCAGCGAAGGCCATAGTCGAGCGTCAGCCCGCGGCCTACCTGCCACTTGTCCTGCACGAACAGCGAGAACTCCTCGTTGTTGATGTCCGATTCTCCAGCCTCGTCACGGGCCACTCCGTCAGGGCTGCTGCTCTGGAGGTAGAACAAGAGCGGCCCGCCGCTCGCGGCCGACCCGGCGGCACAGGGCGTTGGCGCCGTCACATACGTGCCATTCGAACAGCCGACGGCGTAGGGTCCGAAACCTCCGGGAGCCGCCGGCGAGGCGTACCGCAGGAATCCCGTCACGCTGTCGAAGAGATAGCGTCCTTCGAAGAAGCCACGAAACACCTGGAAGTTGTTGGTGTGCAGCCATTCGCCGCCGGCTTTCACGGTGTGTTTGCCGCTCACGATCGAGAAGTTGTCCTTGACCTGGAACCGCTTGGCCAGCTCGTCCACGTTCGGCGCGAGGAAGAACGGATTCCCGAAACGGAACGTTGGACCGAATCCCATGCCCGTGTCGGCCGGGACCGACGAGGGCGTTGCCGACCGGGGACGGTCTTCGCGAGCGTACGTGATGTGGAACTCGTTCAGCTTGTTTGTCGTCACCGTGGTGAACAGGTTGACGTTCAGCACGCCGATCTTCGACGGCCCCTCGGTTCCGTTGGCGGAATTTCCGTAGGTCGCGACGTCAAAGGTCTGGTTGGTGTTTTTCGAATAGTTGAAGTTGTACGACGCGGACAGATTACTGGTCCTCGTGACATTCCAATCCATCTTCGCCAGCAGCGCGTTGTTGTTGACCCGGTGGTCGATGGGGTGCCCTTCTTCCTGGCCGAGCCGCGTGCGGAAAAACCCGAGCAGCGCGAGCCGCTGGCAATCCGGACTGCCGTTGACGAGCGCCTCGTTGGCCGCGATCGTCGGCGCGCTGACCGGGCAAGGTGTGCCAATCGGCGCCGACAGGTTCGGACGCCGCAGATTCTCCCGGATGCCTTCGAGCGCGAAAAAGTAGAAGGCCTTGTCCTCAATCACGGGGCCGCCGGCGGTGCCGCCGAACTGTTCCCGATGAAAATTTTCGAGCGGTTTGCCGTCCGACGTGTTCGACGTGAGATCTTCGAGCCGCTGGAAGTGGAACACGCTGCCTTTGAAGTCGTTTGTGCCGGACTTCGTGATGACGTTGACGACGCCCCCCGCCGTGCGGCCGAACTCCGCGCCCGCGCCCGTCGCGACGACCTGAAACTCCTTGACCGCGTCGAGCGTGATGTCGATGGCCGCGCGCTGTCCACCCACCTGCTCGCCGAAGAACCCGTTGTTGTAGTCGCCGCCGTCAAGGCTGATGTTGTTGAACACGCCGCGCTGTCCGGCGAACGTGATTTCGTCTCCGTCCGGGCCCTGCACCACGCTGACGCCAGGCGTGAGTGTCAGCAGATCTTCGAACTTGCGGCCGAGGATCGGCGTGGACTCAATCGTGGTCTGATCGATCGTGCTAGCGGAGGCCGTGCGGGTCGTCTGGATCGTGGGCGACCCGGTGTTGACGGTGACCGTCTGCGCCACGCCCGAGATCTTCATGACAGGGTTCAGCCGGACGGCCTCGCCGACGGTCGCGAGCAGGTTTTCCTCGACGAGCGTCGCGAAACCCGCGAGCTTGAACGTGACGATGTAGCGGCCGGACGGCAGCTGCGGCGCCACGAACCGGCCATCCCGATCCGTCACCAGGGCGCGCGTGAGATTCGTGTCCGCATTGCGAATCTCCACGTCCACTCCGGGGAGCACCGCGCCGCTTGGATCGGTGACGATACCTTCGACGATCGCCGTTGCGATCTGGGCATGAGCGACAGCGGTCACGCCCAGGAACAGGAAAACTGCCGCCAGCAACATGAGGGGCCTGGTGCGCATTGTCTACTCTCCTTTGAGCGAGAAGACCACATCATGCCATGGCTGAGAACTGACGCCATGCCACGACTGACGAATCCTCACACTTCGCGCCGTGTCCCGCGCGAGCGAGGCATCGCTCCGGGGGAAACACGCGCGCAGCCCGGCGGATCGCCGCCGCGTAGTCCGATGGTGTCAACGGGGTTCCACGGTAGCGGCCCGCGGGCACACGCTGCATCCATGGATCAGGGTTGAAAAGGGCAGGACGCGGGCACCACGACCGATGCGTCCGGTGGAAAGCGGGAGGGCACGGGTTCAGTGTAAGCCCGGACCGGCGCGTTCGTGAACTGACCGTGACCGGGAAGGGCCTCAGGCGTTCTCCACAAGCCCCGTCGCGTCCGGATCCCGCCGTATGCGGCTGGCGCGGCGAGGGGCGGCAAACTTCGCGTGGACGACCTGGTGGCGGAACTCGAACAACCGCGTGAGGAGGCGCCGGACCACTGGCCCCGCGATCCAGTTCACGAACGGACCGCCAGGCACGGCGTACTCGACGCGATCCTCGTACAAGGTCTGATCGGGTCCAATTGGTTCAAACACGTGCGTGTGACGCCAGATCTTGAACGGTCCCCGGACCTGTTCGTCGCAGAACTGGCGATCGCGGACGTACCCGTAATGGCGCGCCTCCCAGAGCAGCCGTAGGGACCCGGCGCCCATCGACAGCGTGACCCGCCCGCCGTCGCGCAAATCTCCCGTACGCTGCTCAATCCGCGTCCATCGGGGCGACGGGCTCAGCTCTTCAAGCGCCTCCGGGCGCTCGTGCCAGCGAAAGACATCGGCGACGTGGCCCGGGACGAGCGAACGATACGTGAAGACGGCTCAACGTTTCGGCACGCTGCGGCCCGAGGCACAGGCCGCGATCCGTTCGATCATGCCTTGGAACACGAAATGGTGGAGCGGCAGCAGCGCGTACCAATACGCGCGACCGAGGATCCCGCGTGGATCGAACGTGGCGGTCTGCCGCAGGCGCGACCGTCGCCCGTCGTCGAACGGGGTCACCTCGAATTCCAGCCAGCCCTGACCGGGCAGTTTGAAGTCGGCCGAGAGCCGCAACCGGCGATCTGGTTCATAGGCTTCAACGGTCCACCCGTCGATCGTATGTCCCACGGCGCACGCGTCGGCATCGAGTCGCCCGCGCGCCATGCCGACGCCGCCGACGATTCGGTCGATCCATCCGCGCGCCTGCCAGAGCAGGGTACCGAAATACCACCCGGTAGCCCCGCCGATTCTCCGCACCGGCGCGAAGGCCTGCGCGGGCGGCACGTCCACGACAATTGATCGCGTATCCATCTTGCAGCGCGCCCCGGCGCCTTCGTCGATGGCTTTGAGGAACGCCGCGCGGAGCGGCATGGGCTGGATTCGAAACGTATCGCGGGCGGCCGCCGAGTGAACGACGGTCGCGTTCCTCAGCCCTTCGACCAGCGCGCGGCCCACGCGGGCTTGCGCCGGCGTGACCAGTGCCAGCCACAGTCCTGACAAATGCGGCGTCAACACCGGCACCGGCAGCAGCAGGCGACGAAGCCCGCGGAGTCGCGCGTACGCGCGCATCATGTCGCCGTAGGACACGACCTGCGGACCGCCGATCTCAAAAATACCGTTGACCTCATCGCCGAGGTCCAGTGCGCCTTCCAGGTACGCGAGCACATCGTCGATCGCGATGGGCTGGGTGAGCGTCGAGACCCACCGCGGGCAGACCATCACGGGCAGCCGCTCGACCAGCGCCTGAATCAGCTCGAACGAGAGACTTCCGGCCCCGATGACGATGGAGGACCGAAGCTCGACGACGGGAACGCCGCTTGCGCGCAGGACCTCACCGGTTTCGACGCGGCTCTTGAGATGCGTGGACAGCGACCCATGCTCGTCCGTCAATCCACCGAGATAGACGATGCGCCTGACACCGGCGCGTGCGGCCGCGCGTCCGAAATTATCGGCGGCGCGCCGATCAACGTCGGCGAAGTCGGACCCGCCGGCCATCGAGTGCACGAGGTAATAGGCGCACCGGACGCCGTCCAGCGCGCGGTTGAGCGACGGCTCGTCCAGGCAATCACCCTGAACGACCTCAGTGTCCGGCCGGGTCGGTCCCAGCCGATCCGGCTGCCTCACGAGGCAGCGGACGGCGCGGCCGGCATCCTCGAATCGCCGCAGCAGGCGGCTGCCGACGTAGCCCGTGGCCCCGGTCAGCAATACTGCCACTTCCTTCATCCTTTAACTGTAGTGCCAAAAATCTTGACTACAGATAAAACCGCCCGGATCAGGAAGGTGATGTGAAGGGCACGACCAAACGCGACTCAATTTTTGACTGTGGAGAAAATCGTGCGAGGGCCGGGAACCTCTTTTCTGAAGCCGTCACCGCACACAGCACACTCACGGTCTGGAACGGCCCGCAGCTTTTCTTCTTCGAGGTACACAAGGCACAGGTACTTCATACGTCTCCGGATCGGTCTTCAGTCTTCGCTTCTGCCAGTTGCGTGATCGATACGCGCAGATTTCGACCGGCGCCGCGAGGAGCGAATCGATCCGCGCGTGTACCGGCTCGAGGCTCGAGGTCGCGCCCGGGCTGCGGTGCCCACGCGTGGCTCGCCCGGAGCTCGCCGAGGGAAATGGGCACGGCGACCTTGAGCATCAGCGTGAAGACCAGGAATCCCAGGGCGAACACCCCGGCAGACACACGCAACTCCGTCATCGTCGGGTAGTACTGGTAGATC